>CAJXVQ010000437.1 GCA_913060685.1 uncultured Verrucomicrobiales bacterium | reverse complement strand
TCTACACAGAGTAGATCGTCGGCAGCGTCAGATGTGTATAAGAGACAGGGTAAAGGTCGGCCAAACCAAAGCGATCGGCCCGATCAATCAGAATGGTGTTGGCGTTCGGGATGTCGATCCCGCTCTCAATGATGGTTGTCGCCAGTAAGACATCGGCCTTTCCCTCGACAAATTGATGCATGACCCGCTCGAGATCGTCACGGTCCATTTGCCCGTGCCCGATAACCACCTTGGCTTCAGGGACGAGATTCTCAATGCGCTCCTTCATTCCCTCGATGGTGCCGACCCGGTTGTGGAGGAAGAAAACCTGACCACCACGGGTGAGTTCCCGGCGGATGGCATTGCGGATGAGTCGCTCGTCGTAGGCGCAGATCGAGGTCTGCACGGGGAGGCGGTTTGGAGGAGGGGTATCAATCGTCGACATATCCCGTGCGCCCATGAGGGAAAGGTAAAGAGTCCGCGGGATAGGCGTGGCAGAAAGAGTGAGGACATCAATGAGGCGGAAACGCTCTTTCAAGATCTCCTTGTGCCTGACCCCGAAGCGCTGTTCTTCATCGACCACGAGAAGACCGATTTTTTGATACTCCACTCCGGCCGAAAGAAGGCGATGGGTCCCAATGACGATGTCAACACGGCCTGTGCGGAGTCCCTCCAGGGTGTCTCGTACTTCTGCAGGAGATTGGAGTCTGCTCAGAAGTTTGATCTCGATTGGATAGTCGCTCATGCGCGCTTTGAGGGTCCGCCAGTGTTGCGCGGCGAGGACGGTCGTAGGGGCCAGAATCGCGACCTGGCTCCCTCCGGTTACGGCCTTAAAGGCGGCCCGGATCGCGATCTCGGTTTTTCCAAATCCCACATCTCCGCAGATGAGGCGGTCCATCGGGCGGGGGCACTCCATATCGATCTTGGTATCCTCAATCGCCTTCTTCTGGTCCGGTGTTTCGGTGAAGGGGAAGGAGGCCTCGAATTCCTGCATCCATCGTCCATCGGGCGCATGCGCTGTTCCTGATTTTGCATCTCTTTCGGCTTGGAGGCGCAGGAGTTGCGCGGCGTAGTCCATCACCGCTGCTTCTGCGGTGATGCGGGCCTTCTTCCATTTGCGGTCGCCCAGCTTGTTGGCCTTGGGCCTGCCTCCCCCGATTCCCACGTAGCGGGAGACGAGATGACTTTGGTCGATCGGAACGTGGAGAGTCGCGCCGTCTTGATACTCAATGCCAAGTTCTTCCTGCCCTTCTTCACCGTCGATGAGGCCAATAAATTCGCCGATGCCGTAGTCGGCATGAACCACAAAATCGCCTTCATTGAGCTCATGAACCCCGGCAATCGCGGCGGCGTTACGCTGGTGGTTCACCATATCCTTGCCGCGTGTTCCAGGGAGATGTTGGCGACCGAAGATCTCGAGAGTTGAAAGCACGACGAGCTTCTGATTTGGGGCGACGAAGCCCTTTGCGAGTCTGCCTTCAACACACGTGAATCCGGATTCGTCCTGCTCCAGGATTTCAAAAAAGCGATGTCTCTCCGCTTTGCTTGGAGCGATCAGGCCAATTTCCCATCCTAGTTTCCTCCACTCGCCAAGCTGCTCCAGAAAGAGCCCGCGACTTGATTCAGCCACCACGAAATCTCCGGCCTCAAATCCGGCCGCGGGAGAGGGATAGAGATCGGCGTTCCAATGCTCACTCGGACCACTGCTGACCAAAACGTGGGCGATCTGTCGATCGTCTTCATCAATCGCAACGATGACGTCATCCGGTCCCATCCAGGTGGAAAGATGTGCGCCGAGACTTGGAGCTTCCTTGCTGACTTCAATCTGCTCGAGTCGACGCGTCGTTGTCTGGGTTTCGACGCTAAATTCCCGAAGCGATTCGATCTCGTCTCCAAAGAATTCCACCCGCACGGGATTGGGAAGCTGCGGAGGGAAGAAGTCGAGAATTCCGCCCCGGCGGGCAAATTGGCCTCGTTGAAAAATCTGAGGCTGTTCTTCATAATCGCGATCCTCCAGCCACTTGGCCAGGTCACTGCGATCAATCTCCTGGCCGACCTTGAGCGTGAGTTCTTTTTCCTCAATCGACTCCAGCGGCGGAGCGGGGGATTCCCAGGAAGCGCGCGAGAGAAGAATCGGGGTGTCCGGAGAGCTTGCGATTCGATGGAGAGTCGAGATCCTCTCAGCCTCGCGATCAGGGTCTGCCAATTCCTCCTCAATGATCACGGTTGGGTCGGCGAGAACGAGGGCGGGGCGCTTCCAAAACGCAAATTCTTCGGCCAGTTGGTCCCTTCGTCGGGCGTGAGGGGTGAATACCCAGACTCTGCCACCTGCCCCAGAAGCATGTTTTTCCAAAAAGGACGCAATCAAGTATCCCTTTGCAGCAGGATGACAGGTTCCCAGAATTTGAGGAAGGTCCTTGGACGTGGGCATACTTTCCCATATGGAGGCGGCTTTGCCCCGCCACAGGTCTTTAGCAGATCCAGCGCTCACGAGGGAGGCTATAACCGCGGGCTTTGGACAGCGCAACGGAGTCCTTCATCAAAAAAAGTGTAAAGAATCTCTTGTTAAAAATCCCAAGGCATCCTAAAGCTCCGCCGCACCTGCCGAAAGGCCGGTGTAAATCCAACCCAAAGCGCAGATAGCTCAGTTGGTAGAGCAGTTGGCTTTTAACCAATTGGTCCTGGGTTCGAGTCCCAGTCTGCGTACTTTTATAACCCGCTAAATCCCAACGGATTAGCGGGTTTCCTTTTGCCGTGATGCCTGGGTTCGGTTGTTTTCAGTGGCCAAATAATGTCCAATAGGTGGCCAAAAAGATTCGCGTTTGGCCACTGTTTTGCTACTTTTATTGACATGGGAAGGGTCGGACAGCTCGAAATCACCAAGGATAAGCAGAGTGGGAAATGGATTCTCAATGTCTCTGCAAAGCTCTCCCAATCAGGTAAGAAGCGTCGCTTGAAGTTCGGTACTAAGAAGGAAGCAGAAGCGCACCGGTCGAATCTCGCGTTGGTCCTCAATTCTCCAAAACTTCGGAAATATGATGAGGGGCTTTTGGCGACCGCGAATTATTACTCGGAGGCTTTCATTCTTCACGGCTTCAAGGGGTTGGATGATGCTTGCGCCGAGTGGTTGAAGCAGCTTGAAAAGAGACATCAGTCTCAACACCTCTTGGAACTCATCACTGCTTACGAAACCAATAGGGGCGCTGATTGGTCAGACGGCTACAAGGTGACCTTCAACTGGGCCAAAAAGCAGCTGAAAGCTTTCCATCAGAAGCCCATCAGCGGGCTTGACGCGCAGCATTGGGAAGCTTGGCTTCCTGGTTGGCGGAAACGAGGGAAATACTCCGCCAAATCCTTCAACCATCTGCGGACTTTTCTAATTTCCATTTATTCAATGCCTGCTGCTGCGGCCTTTTTCCCCAGTCATCCCATTAGGCCGATTCCATCGGCCAAGATCAAAAAGAAGGAAGTGAAAATCGCTTCGAATGACGAAACTCGAAATTTGCTCAATAGGGCCATGGAGGAAGATCCGGATCTCGTGCCATGGTTTGCCATCGCGTTCTTTGCCGGGCTTCGACCACAGTCTGAACTCGGGAAATTGGACTGGTCCGACATCAACTTTGAGGAGAAATGGATTCGGGTCGGATTCGGGAATAAAACAGACACTAAGCGTTTCGTGGATCTCTCGGAGACCTTGGTGGAGTGGTTGAAGCCCTTCAAGAGATCAAAAGGTTCCGTCCAACAGCCCAATCACCGGAAACGAAAAGATCAACTTGTCGAGGGGGTGCTTTCTTGGGCGAGGGACATCACCCGCCATACGTATGGCTCAAATCTCGAAGCTCATGCTCGTGCCGGGGAAAAGGATGCAAAGAGTCATGTGCTAGCGAATATGGGGCATAGCGTCTTGCAGACGTTTGAGCAGCACTACCGGAATGCCCGGACCGCAAAACAAGCTCAAGAATACTGGGCAATATCACCCAAGGCATGAGAAGGGGATCGATCGTTGGTGGCTTCAACTTTCTTTTTCAAGGTGTTGAATCACCTCAAGAAGTCCTACTTTTCGGATCGCCCATTTCTTGCCAAGTTTAAAGGGCCTGCCTCCGGCGTTGGAAAGCTTCTTCCTCATGAGCGTGATTGAAATACCAAAACGTTCCGCCAGCTCCTGGACTTCAATGACCTCCAAGAGTTCGTCAATGGATTGATCGGTTGTTAGATTCTCGATTTGGTTTCTGAGCAGATCGATGTCACCCGCAAGAACCAAGAATTTCTCAAGTGGCGTGACTTTCTCTGTGCGTTCCCGGGTTGTCATATTTTTCCTCCTTCAGGTATGAAGGCGGATTTTTGATGGGAGGCCACGGGTCTTTTTCGGGCAAAGGGCACTTTTGAATAGAGGGGCTCCACGGGCCTCCATTTTTATCATTATCGTGAGAACCGGCCGAGAGTGGGCTGTCCTGCCTATTTCGACTGCGGGGTTTCCAAGGCTTTGTAGGTTCAGGTGAACCGATTGAGCTTCATTCTTAGCATCGGATGTTTTTAGATTCTCAATGATGAGGGACGGGGAGATTGTTGAATTGATAAAGCGGCTCATTGAAAGGCGAACATCTGTGGCCGTTGAATCAGATCAACACGAATTGGACACTCTGATCGAGTGGGAGCGGGAGTCAGGAGCTGGTCTTGAAATGATTCGGGAGATGGAGGGGACGATTTCGCCAACGGTGGAGTTACAGAAGGCATTCTTGTTAAACTTCCGAGGAATTGCGCGCGTTTCGCGATACGATATTAAGGGCGACAACAAGGCTCTTTTGGGGGGATTGGCAGATCAGCGGGAGGCAGTGGAGCTCGCCGATAAGTTGCATTCAGGCCCAGCACTGGGGGAATACCGAAGGGGACTGGCAAAGACCCTGGTGAGATGTGGCGAGCAATGTGGAGACACCGGGATGTTGCGTGAAGCAATTGGGCTACTTGGTAATATTCTGAAGACAAATGATCCGGCTCTCTGGTTGGTTTCGGATTATGATCTCGCCAACGCAATGTGTGTGGCGGAGTTGCGACTTGGAAGCGCGACAGGAGACCGGGCACTTGTCGAAAATGCGGTCAGAAGGTTGCAGGTCTACTTGAAGCGTAGCGGCCTGAGCAAAGAGGCAACCAAGCAAACCTTGTTGAATGTCATCGCAGCGCTCGCCGAGAATGCCCGGCAAAATCGTAGCGTAAGAGTCTACCAGCAAACGATTCAGGTGTTGGAGAGAGTGGTGAAAAATGAGAATGAAAACCAAGCCTTCATCTTCCAATATCTGGCGTCACTTAAAACCGAACTGAGCTACCTGAATGGTGATCTTGCCCTTGTCCATCAGGCTATTTCGGATTTTGAGAAGTCACTCAGATTGTTGAGCAGGGGAGCTGGGTTACGGCTGACGATTCTTCACAGCTTGGCGCACGCCCACTTTCTCCTTGGGAAATGCACCCGTTCCATCGACCAGCTTCTGAAGGCGATTTCTCGAAATGAAGAAGCCATGCGCTTAATTGCCGAAACCAGTGGGAAGCGTGATAGCCGGGTGGCCCGGCTGATTGGGGATCGTGCCTCCTATCACGATGCGATTGGATTGTTGACTTCCGATGAGGAGTATCTCAACGAGGCCAAGAAGCTCCACTTGGAGGCCTTGAGTCTGGTCGTCGCTGAAACGGCCCCGTGGCTTCGAAGCAAAATTGCCTCCGGTTGTTTCTATCATTGCTGCGTTCGAGGTCAGTGGGAGGAAGCGATTGAGGCCTTCGCAGAAGTTGAGAAGGCCTGGGAAATTGCGACCGTTGATCCGTCTCTTTCTTCGGAGATTCATGACCAGCGGGCTCTCGAGCTTGCCCCACATCTGTCTCTTATACACATCTCCGAGCCCACGAGACCGAGGCTGATCTC
>CAJXVQ010000436.1 GCA_913060685.1 uncultured Verrucomicrobiales bacterium | reverse complement strand
CGAGATCAGCCTCGGTCTCGTGGGCTCGGAGATGTGTATAAGAGACAGCTTTTCAGATTCCTGCTGCTTCCCGGATTTCAAGGTCGTTGGAAGGTCCTACAATCCCCGGTCCTGCCTCTTTTCCTGAAATTTAAAACAATTTTTTGTCATTGAAGGCCCAATTCGCACCGTTATCTTGAATCTTATGATTCCAAAAAGACGAATTGTCCTTGCCGCAATGGCAGCCGTTTCCGCAGCAGTGATCAGCGGTTGCGGAGGGAGTGGCGGCGGATCGAGTTCCAGCGAATCAAAGCTCGCTCCCGGACAGTTTGAATGGCATCCGGAACGATCTCCGTCCGGGCCGACCTTGGTCGTGGTCAGCATTGATGACCAAATGGCCTACGTTTATCGCAACGGTGTCCAGATTGCTCGTTCCACCGTCAGCACAGGACGCCCCGGAAAGGAAACTCCGACCGGTGTCTTCACCATTCTCCAACGTAAGGTCGAGCATGAGTCCTCGATCTACAAAGGTTCCCAGATGCCCTACATGCAGCGCCTCACCTGGGGCGGGATCGCCATGCACGCCGGAGACCTTCCCGGTTATCCGGCATCCGCAGGATGCATCCGCCTTCCCTTTCAATTCTCCCAGAAGGTCTACGGCGCGATGACCAATGGCTCGACAGTTGTCATCACTAAAAAACGCTCCACCCCTTCCCGGTCCTCGCGTCCCGCCAACCTCCTTCTTGCGAGTCGTGCTGCTGCCCAGGAAAACAAGTCCATCCCCGACCCGGAGGGTCGCACCATCTGGAACCCCTCCAAGAGCCCATCCGGGCCTTACAGCATTCTGCTCAGCTACGCCGACAACCGCGCCTATGTTTGGCGTAATGGGATCCAAATCGGGCAAGCTCCTCTCGGAATGGCACCTGGCGGCAAACCACCGGAAGGCGTCTTCCTCATGCTTGAGGGTCAGGATCAACCGGACCCTCGTTTCCCGGGCCTGAAGATGCACCCCTGGAGCACCCTCAGCCTCGATGGTGGTAACTCCAACGGAAACGCCGTCGCCACCTTAAGATCCCAACTTTCACTCCCTGCGGACTTCCGTAAGAAAGTCAACGCAGTGCTGACACCAGGCACCATTCTCGTCACCACCAGGGAGTCGAGTAACAAGAACACTCGTTCAAGTGCTCCGATGAACATCATGACGCCGCAGCCCAAATAGTCATCCTCCACTCAGGCCGACCCCTCGTCGGGAGCCACCATTCCCAGGGAAAAATATTTCCCAACACGGTGACTCAAGACGGGGCGCGTCGGTGAGATTATCTGGGCACACCGCCCATCGTATTCCGTCGGGGAAGCTGGCATTGCCTTCCAGGAATTGCACGGCCCAAGCCCGGAAGATGGGGAAGTGTCCAAAGTTGCGCTGGCACCCGTCGGGATCGACCCTTGAAAGGACAGGAGCCGAAAAAAGGCCCTCAAAAATGAAGGTAGATCCGCCAAGGGGCTCATTGCTCAGCTTTTTTGTTTCGTGAACTTACGATCTCCTTTCGGTTCCTCAATTCCCGCTCCACTCCTCCGGAAGTCTCAGCGGTCCTTCCGAAGGCACCTTATTGAGTCGTAAAACGTCCCATGGCGTTCGTGTAGATCCGCCACTTTTGAATTGCTCCGGGTGGCGGCGGCATGGTTGTATTCTTCCCATGAAATTTCTCCGTGTCCCGCAGCTGTTTCTTTCTCTCCTCCTATTCACAAGCCTCTTATTGGCGTGCCACGCTGATCTGGTCGGCCACTGGCAGATTGATGAAGGCACCGGCACCGAAGCTGCCGACGCCACCGCCAACGCCCGCACCGGGACCATCGCGGGTGGGGCCACCTGGGAAACTGACAACCTGCCACCTGTTCCGGCCGGAACTGAGGCCGCGCTTGATATGGATGGCCTCGACGATCAGATCGACATCGTCGGCTACAAGGGAATCAGCGGTACCGGCGACCGTAGCGTCACCGCCTGGATCCGCACACGCCAGACCATCGTAGGGCAGAACAAGGGAATCGTCTCTTGGGGAGAAAACCTCGGCGGCCAGAAATGGACTTTCCGGATTCAGAACAGCAATGGCACCGCCGGAGCAATTCGCATCGAAGTGAATGGTGGCTACCTGGTCGGCAACGCCATTGTCACTGATGGCGAATGGCATCACGTCGCCGTGACCTGGGCGGACGACGGAACCCCGGATGTCCAGGACGCCAAGCTTTATGTCGATGGAGTGCTCGACGCAGAATTCGGCAGCCTCACCGCGCCTCCGAGCGCGAGCCTGGCCAGGGCGATCGATACGGCATCGACTGCCGATGTGCGTATCGGCGACAACTTCCAAACAACGCACAACTGGGATGGCTGGATGGATGACGTGCGCATCTACGACGAAGCAATCGATGCTGACACCATCGCCGCGCTCGCTCAAGGCACCGCCATCATCGACTCGTTCGCGGCAGACGCGGAAGTCGTCGCCATCGGCGCACCGGTGGTTCTCTCTTGGATCAGCGATCCAAGCAACACCTCTCTCAGTATCGACAACGGCATCGGGGATGTCCTGGGGACTTCAATGGTCACGGTGAACCCGACGGCTGACACGACCTACATCCTGACCGGAGTTCGCGACGCGACCACGATCGAACGTGCCGTCACCGTGCTTGTTGAAAAACCGCCGGTGATCAACAACTTTGCGATTTTTGGCTCCGAGGAAATCCTCGAGGGCGGGTCGGCACGACTGTTCTGGGATGTCTTTGCAGAGGCCTCACTGAGCCTCAATGGCAGCGATGTTTCCGGGCTCGATGAAACTTCCCTATCTCCCACGGAAACAACAGTGTATACCTTATCAGCAACGAACGCCTGGGGTACGACGACGGCCGATATCACCGTCACGGTGCTGAACGGAACCATTCCGGATCTCAGCTGGACGGCCGCGGGCCTCACCGACGGTAGCCTGACCACTTGGACCCCGGCGAGCAACCTCACACCCAATGCGGGCATCGTATTCACCCAAGCCACGGGTGGCACGGTGCAGTCGGGAGCGAGCAACTTCGCCAACATCAGCCAGTGGGTGAACAGCCCCGGCTACAACATGGTGGGAAATCCGGCCGACTCCTTCCATGACGGGCTCGGCGATCCCCCCACCAAGCAGAACGTCTCCTGGGAAATGGTCTTCCGACCCGGCGACTTCAACGACTTCCACGTGCTGTTCAACACAGGCGGCAACGGTGCGGGCACCGCCATCACCCTCACCGGCAGCACCCTCGACTTCCGCTTACAAAGCGCCGCCAACGACGACCAAAGGGCCACCATCTCGACCGACCTCAGCAGTATCGGCACTGCGAGTGAGTTCTATCACGTTGTGGCCACCGCTGATCTCGAATCTGCCGGAACCGGCACCGCCTCGCTGTATGTGAACGGCCAGTTGGTGGCCGGACCGACCACCAGCGTCGCCACCATCGGTGACTGGGACGGTGGCGACTTGGCCGAGCTCGGCAAGGGCAACAATATCCCCGGCTCCTCCGCCTCGGGCGCGGTCGCTTTTACCGGCGACATCGCCCTCTTCCATTACTACGGCGGACGAGTGCTGACGGCATCACAAGCCACCGATCTTTACAACGCCATCGGAGGTCCCGGTGGCAGCCAGGAGCGGGAAATCACCAGGATCGTCTACAACGCCGCAGAACAGCGTATCGAGCTCACCTTTAACTCTCTTCCCAACCGCAACTACGCACTCTGGGAATCCCCTGACTTGGAGATTTGGGCCGAGGAGAATGACACGATCCCGTCGCAGGGCACCGAGACGACCTACTTCCTCGAAAACATCATCCTGCCAGATCCGGCCCTGCCGCGCTACTTCTACCAGGTGCGCGAGCCAGAGTAGATCTTTCTGATTCCAGGCTGCATGGGAGCAAGCGTTCGCTTTTCAACGATCTACGGCATGCTGTCGCCGGGACTATGGAAAACTTTCAAATTAGTTGCACTCAAGTGAAGCCGCTGACTTGACGTCTCTTTTTTGCTGCATCAGGATCGAACCTTATGAGTGGAAATTCGATCGCTAGTCTGCTCTCGTTAAGGTTGATAGGAGGTAAAGTCTGTCTGATGGCATCTCCGTTACCCGGGTTCTTTCTTTGCTGTCTCGTTATTCTTTTGGCCGGATGTGCTCCTGATGACAAAGCGTCTGAAGTTGAAAGCGAGGAGGTGGAATTGAAGGTTGGGATGACGGATCCAGATCAAGAAGGCGGGGGGGAGTCAGAGCTCGCCGGGCAATGGAGCGCACGAATCAAAGAGCAGTTGATTGTCATCGAAAATGCTTTGGCAAAGCCTGCTTCTCATAGGGATGAAGGGGATGCGGCGCTTGTTGAGATGATTCGGATTGCTGGTATTAAACATTGTGAGGCCAGGGATCTTTACCGTGGTGATTTGCTCAAGGTTGTCGAACTCAGTGCACGGGGGGCTTTTGTTGAGGTCACGAAGGGTGGGTTTATTGATCAGGTTCGCACCTTGCTGTTGCTCGGCCCAGACTCGCAGGGGGAGGATGTCCATTTCAAATTATTTGGCATCGAACGGGAGGGCGGGCATCTCGTGACGAAGCAGCGATTGACGGCTACGGGAAGTCGTGATGGGAACGAGGTGAAATCGTATGGAGTGGTGAAAGCCACTTGGTCCACTCCAACAGAAAATGATCCGCCAAAGCTCATCAGTTTTTCTTTGACGAAGCTTGTCCAGAGCGAGCGGAAATCCACTGGCAATTCTGCTTTCGAAGATTTCACGGAGGTTGTTATGGGTGACAACGATTCGTGGAGCGAACAGCTTCAGTTTGGCATGAATACCTGGGGGCGGCGCATTGAGCATTCGTTGAACCCGGACTTCCTTGGTTATCATGGACTTGCGATTGGAGATGTTGATGGGGATGGATTGGAGGATCTCTACCTCTGCCAACCGGGAGGGTTGCCGAACCTTCTGTTCCGGCAGACACCTGACGGAAAGATGATTGATATTTCTGCCGTTGCCGGGGTTGATTTCCTGGATAATTCGACAGGAGCATTGTTGGTGGACCTGGACAATGATGGCGATGCCGATTTGGCAGTGGCAACGAAAGCGGCCTTTCTGGTGATGGAGAATGACGGCACGGGTAAGTTCACCTTGCAAGGGCGCTACCCCGAAGTCGGACTGGGATATTCTCCGACTGCGGCGGACTATGATCTTGATGGCGATCTCGATTTGTTTGTGCTGAGATATGGTCCCACGGGATCGGATATTGGCGACTTTCCGACCCCTCACCCTTTTCGAAATGCTCGCAACGGCGGCGCGAATGTTCTTTTGGAAAACCAAGGGGGCTTTCGGTTTATCGATGCCACTGAAAGGTGTGGCCTGGGCGCTGGAAACCATCGCTTCTCATTCGCAGCTTCGTGGGAAGACTTTGATAACGACGGACTCCTTGATGTTTACATCGCCAACGACTTTGGTCCGAACCAACTCTTTCGGAACGATGGGAAACGCTTTGAGGATGTTTCCGTTCAGAGCGAATCGCAGGATTGGGGATTTGGGATGTCGGCAACATGGGCTGACTATGACCGTGATGGTCACATGGACTTGTATGTCTCGAATATGTTCTCAAGCGCCGGGAACCAAATCGTGCCCCAAGCCAATTTTGATCCCACTTTAACCGGAGAGATCCGGAAGAAATACCTTAAGATGGTTCGCGGGAATTCCCTCTTGCGGAATTCCGGGAGTGGCAGTTTTTCTGATGTCACCGCTCCGATGAACGAGGGCTTTGGGGGCTGGGCTTGGGGTTCCCAATTCGCAGACCTCAACAACGATGGCTGGGAAGATCTCTACGCTGTCTCTTATACACATCTGACGCTGCCGACGATCTACTCTGTGTAGA
>CAJXVQ010000435.1 GCA_913060685.1 uncultured Verrucomicrobiales bacterium | reverse complement strand
CGGCAGCGTCAGATGTGTATAAGAGACAGGTCCAGCCCTGTCTCGCCGATGGCAGCGACCTTGGAGTCGGCAAGATGCGGGGATAGGAATGATTCGAAATCGTCGCGCGTCTCGTGGACATCGCAGGGGTGGATACCGATGCAGGTTGAGACCTCGGGGTGTTCGTGCGCGATTCTCAGGTTAATGGCCAGATCGCTTTCGTCGGTGGCGAGAGTGATCATGCGGTGAACGCCGGCCTCCTTCGCACGAGTGATGATGCCAGGGATCTCGTCCGGTGTGAACTTATGCGAGCCAAGATGGCAGTGCGAGTCGGTGATCATTTACGACTGAAGATAGGCCTTCTCCTTACTGAATAGGGCGTAAGGAATGAAGAGAATGGCAGCTCCCAGCATTAGGCTGGTGAAGAACCAATAGTAGGCTGGGCCTGCGAGCTTTGGTTGGCCGCCTGTGTAGGCGGTTTTGGAAATCGGAGAGTCGGAATCCGTGGCTTCTTCTGCGACTCCGAGAAGTTCCCTTCGTTTTTCGAGCCAGGTCTTCTTGGTCGATTTTTCACCGGCGGGAAGAGCTTTGTCGGGAGCCTCCATGATGTAGCCGAAGTCCCATTGGGTGCCGGACTCTTTATCAGGTCCGTTGCTGGTGAGACGAGCGGTGCGAGATGCGAGTCGGGTGTAGGTGATTTCGGATCCCCACCTGTCGGTAAGGCCAGAAAGAAGCGGCTTTGCCTCCTCGGTGGTAGGCAGGGTGAGATCGTTTTTTTCCGCCCAGACGGTGATTAAACTTGAGGCGCGGTCGATTTTTTCCTGATCAGGGAGTTGGCGTTTAGAGGTTTTTCCCTCTTTCCGGGTGATGATAATATCGTCCTCGTTGCCGACTGTTCCGTCAAATCCGGGATGGGAATGCTCGCCGTCGTCGAGTTTTTCAGCAAAGGCAAGAACGGGGTCATCGACTTGGATCACGGAATTAACAAACTCGGTGATTTGGTTGCCGAAGGAGACCGAGAGTAGGAAGATGGCCATGATGAGTGACTTCATATTTCGTGGAGCCTGAGTATAGGAATACTCCAGGCAAACGATTGAGACCATGACTTCGGCGGCGGTGAGAAAGAGGTAGGCGAGGAATTGCCAACCGATGTTTGGAGTATTGCCTTCTGAGATGGAAACTTGGATGAGGGCAATAATTGAGAAGGAGAGGACCGTGATGAAGAGCCCGGCACCGATTTTCCGGAGAGGGGTTAGTTTAATGATCTTCCCGAGAGTGGGGTAGACGAATAGAGTGAAAACGGGAACGAGCGTGAGAATCAGAACGGAGTTGATCGATTGAATTTGAGAGGGAAGCCAATCAATGACAAAATGCCGATCCATATCCTGGGATTGGAAGATCCATGAGGATCCGGTTTGGTCGAAGAGAGCCCAGAAGAAGGCGACGAAGAAATAGAGAGGAAGGAGGCGAAGGATGACTCCAAGACCTTCCTTCGAGCAGAGTTCCCGCTTGAATTTTTTGGAATCTGGTTGGACGTGGATGAATTTTTTTCGGCCAAGCCAGAAAAAGACGGTGGCGAGGGCCATGAGAACGCCGGGGATTCCGAACGCGAGGTGAGGACCGTGCCACTCAAGGATCCATGGTGTGGCGAGCATGGAGAGGAAAGCCCCAAGATTGATGGAGAAGTAGAACCAATTGAAAACCTTGGTGAGGAGGTGTTGGTTGGACTTTCCGAATTGATCACCCACGTGGGCAGAGACGCAGGGCTTGATCCCACCTGAACCGATGCAGATGAGTGCCAGTCCCGCGAAAAGCCACCAGCCAGCGGCGCCGGTCACTCCCATCAAGGCCAGGCAGGCATGGCCCACGCAATAGACGATACTGAGCCAAATGATGACACGGTACTTGCCGAAAAAAAAGTCGGCCAACAGAGCTCCGAAGAATGGAGTCGCGTAGACCCACTTGTTGAATTTGTGGTAATTCTCACTGGCGAGCACCTCCGACATTTGTTCGGTAGGGGCATCTCCCATGAGCCAAAGGTATTGCACCATGAAGATGGAGAGGATCGCCTTCATGCCATAGAAGGAGAAGCGTTCTGCGGCCTCGTTTGCGATGATGTAGGGGATGCCGCCGGGCATACCGGTGGTTTCTGTCGGGGTGCTCCGGTAGTCTGAACTCAAAGTGGTGAAATGCGGTTGGTGGGCATTTGATGCTATGAGAAGGAGGGGTCAATCACCGAATTCCGGGGCCGGTTCCCGAAATTATGAGGCAGTCTCACCAACCAGTTTAAGCAAAGCCTCATTGGCCGCCTTTTTTGGCACGTAGATGGTCCGACCTTTGAGGGGTTTGAGGCCGTAGCGACCATTGTGACGGGTCACGGTGACAATATCCATTCGACGCCCTTGAAAGTGAATTTTTCCATTTTTTCGAAGGGTGAAGATCTTGTCATGCTCTTCAATTCCCCAGATGTCGGTGTGGAAACGGTAAGCAAAAAACATCATGATTGCCGCCAGGAAAGCTGACAACGTGGCCTGCCATGTTTCCCCTTCTTTGAAATAGTCGTAGGAAGCCCAGACGTTAAATAATGAAATAGAGAGATAAAGGAGTGTGCGAACGCTCATCCTACCACTCGATTGCCGCCGCGGCCCAGGTCAGGCCGGCTCCGAAGGCGACCATCACGATCTTGTCGCCACGTTTGATCTTACCTTCGCGGTGAGCTTCATCAAGCGCGATGGCGATGGCTGCGGCGGAGGTATTGCCGTATTTGTGGAGATTGATGAAGACGCGGTCGCTGGGAACGTCGAGTCGGCTGGTAATGGCATCGATGATGCGGAGATTGGCCTGGTGGGGGATCACGAGGGCGATGTCCTCAGCCTTTAAGCCGGCGCGCTCGATGACGGTGTTGGCGGAGTTTTTCATCCGGGTGACGGCGTGTTTAAAGACTTCCTTGCCCAGCATCGCGAGAGTGGCGAGGCCTTCACCCGCATTGGAGGTCGTGATGGGGCAGGCCGAGCCGCCGCCGGGGATATTAAGAAGGTGGGTTTGCTTGCCATCGGTGCCGATGTCGGTGGCGAGAATACGGCCTTCGCCTTCACGGGAGGCCCTCAGAACGGCAGCTCCGGCGCCATCGCCAAAGAGAACGCAGGTGGTGCGGTCTTTCCAGTCGACAAAAGCGGAGAGTTTTTCGGCCCCAATGATGAGAGCATTGGCAAAAGCGCCGCTCTCGATCATGCGCTTGGCGATCTTCATGGCGTAGAGAAATCCGGAGCAGGCGGCCGAGATATCAAAGGCAACGGCATTGAAGGCTCCGAGCTGTTGCTGGACATAACATGCCGTGGCCGGGGTGAGGGTGTCGGGCGTGATCGTTGCTACGATGATCAATTCGACCTCGTCGGCGGTCATGCCTGCTTGCTCGAGGGCTTTGGCGGCGGCTTTGGAACCGAGGTGAGAAGTGGATTCGCCTTCAGCGGCGATTCGGCGCTCTTTGATTCCGGTTCGGCTGACGATCCACTCGTCTGAAGTCTCAACGAATTGGGAGAGGTCTTCGTTGGTCAGGACTTTTTCAGGAAGGTAGCTGCCTGTTCCCGCGATGGTGACGCCTTGAGTCATGGGCGGAGTGAAGTCGAGGAAGGCTTCTGCGGCAAGCTTTGAAAAAGAGGTATTTTAGATTTCTTAAGTCCCTTGCGAGGTGAAAAAAGGCGACTATGATCACCAATGACCGTTGAATGCACTGCGCAGAGCTGCAAGGCCCCTGATTGGATGAAGTCCGCCCTCAAGCTGGCAGGGTTTTATAATATCCTTTTCGGGATATGGGTCATCGGCTGGCCCAATGCCTGGTTTCAGATCTCGGGAATGGAGCCGCCGCGGTATCCTTTCCTCTGGCAGTGTGTCGGGATGATTGTGGGTGTTTACGGCGTGGGCTATTTGGCGGCAGCCTCGGCTCCGCTTCGCCATTGGCCGATCGTATTGGTCGGTTTTTTGGGGAAAGTCTTTGGCCCGATTGGCTTCGTCTGGGCGGCCTCGCAGGGGGAATTGCCCTGGCAGGCGGGCTGGATGATCGTCTTTAATGATCTGATCTGGTGGGTCCCCTTCGCCATGATCTTGTGGGCAACGGCTTGTCTCATGGTGGGGCGTCCCGCAGTTGGGGAGCCGATGCGTCTTGAAACGGCTGCGAGATTCTTTCGTCTCACTTCGGGAGAGACGCTCCTTGAGGCGTCTCAAAAGGAACAGCTGGCCATCGTTTTTCTCCGTCACTTCGGGTGCACCTTTACACGACAGCTTCTCATGAATCTCCGTGAGATGCATGAGAGGGCCGAACAGGAGGGCGCGAGGCTCGTGCTGGTGCACATGCTTCAGGAGGGAGAGGAAGAGGAATTTGTGAATACCGACCGGGTGGCCCGGATTGCTGATCCACGCTGTGACCTCTACCGGGCGTTCGGGCTCGGGAAAGGCGGGTTTCTGGAGCTTTTCGGGCCCAAGGTCTGGTATCGGGGCGCAAAAGCCTTCTTCCGTGGTTGTGGTGTGGGGATGCTCAAAGGCGATGGTTTGCAGATGCCGGGGGCTTTTCTCTTCAAAGATGGTAAGATACAGCAGCAGCAGAAAGCCCGGTCAGCAGCAGATCTTCCAAATGTGGAGGCCTTGTTTGGCGCGAAAGTCTAAATTTCAGCAACAAGAGAATCAATCTCCATCGAGGAGATTGCCGAGTCCACCGAGGACGGAGCCTTCTCCTTTTCCGGAAGCGCCGCGGGCAGCAAGAATGCGATCCGCCATCCGGGAGAAAGGCAGGGATTGAATGTAGACGGTTCCGTGTCCGCGCAGAGTCGCAAGGAAAAGGCCTTCGCCACCAAAGAACATGCTCTTTAAGCTCCCGGCTCGCTCGATGTTGTAGTCGATCGAGGGGGAGAATCCGACAAGGCAACCGGTGTCGAGCCGAAGGGTTTCGCCCTTGAGCTCCTTTTTGATCACGTGGCCACCCGCGTGAATGAATGCCATGCCGTCACCCGTGAGCTTCTGGAGAATGAAGCCTTCACCTCCGAAAAATCCTGCGCCGATCTTCTTGTTGAATGCGATGGACACCTTGGTGCCATAGGCTGCGCAGAGAAAGGCATCCTTCTGGCAAAGGATTTCGCCGCCAAATTCAGCCATGTTGATCGGGATGATTTTTCCGGGATAAGGAGCGGCGAAAGCGACCCGTCTCTTGCCGGTGGATCCGGTGTGGGTGAAGTGGGTAATGAAAAGGGACTCGCCGGTGACGGCGCGCTTGCCGGCGGAGAGGAGCTTGCCCATCATACCTTGATTGGCTTCTGATCCGTCGCCCATTTTGGCTTCAAAATTGATCTCTTCTTCAAGATAGTTCATGGCACCAGCCTCGGCGATCACGGTCTCGCGAGGATCGAGCTCGATCTCCACAATCTGCATGTCACCGCCCAGGATTTCGTAATCAATTTCATGACACTGTTGGCCGATGGGATGACCTGCGGATAGACCGGACGGAAGTGGCGGAGGAGGGACCGAGCCAACGCCACCTTGAAAGAGTTGGGGCATGACCTCGGCAGCGGGAAGCCAATTTGCCATGCCTTCCGTCCAAAGCTTGGTCCCGGGATCAATTTCCCCGGAGTTGACGAGTGGAACCAGTTCTTCCTCCAGGATCTGCTTGGGCCGATTTTGTTGATCGGCGTAGTGCCATTTTTGCATGAATGGTCTTTAAAAAATGAGAACAGGCCTGACGAGATCTTTTCATCGGTGGTCATCGTGATGATACTTCCCATGCAGACGAGATAGGATCATCGACTCACTCAAATGAACCAGCCATCGACAAACTTTTCCGTGATCGATCTTTTCTCGATCGGGATCGGCCCCTCATCATCGCACACCGTGGGGCCGCTGTCTCTTATACACATCTCCGAGCCCAC
>CAJXVQ010000434.1 GCA_913060685.1 uncultured Verrucomicrobiales bacterium | reverse complement strand
TCTACACAGAGTAGATCGTCGGCAGCGTCAGATGTGTATAAGAGACAGGTTAGAGGCCGGGATGTCACCAGTCGATGATGATAAGGTGTTGTTGGATCCTGTATTGCCAGAAACCGAGATAGGGTCTCTGCCTGAGGAGGAAACGCTGGAAACTGAGGTCGTGGTGGACGACTCGGATTCGTTGTTAACCGGGCCGCTTCTTGATCCGGATTTACCTGAGATGGAAATTTGGCCATCACCAGATGAAGAGGTGGAAATGCTCGATCCAGTGGTGGTGGTGGCGTCGGCTCCGCTTTCTTCCAAGCCGGCTTACCACCCGTTTGCTTCGGAAACGGTGGGAGAAAAAACGTTACAACGGATTGCCCAAGGCACCTTGGGTGACACTCTGGGGTGGCAGGCGGGGGTGACGACGTCGTCCTATGGTCAAGGGGCGAGTCGGCCCGTGATCCGGGGCTTTGATGGATACCGGGTGAGGATGTTGCGAGATTCGATTGGCACGCTGGATGTCTCGGCTTCGAGTCCTGATCATGGGCTTCCGCTCGAGCCTCTCTTACTCCGCGAAGTGGAAATTTTACGCGGGCCGGCTGCGCTGCTCTATGGAAACTCGGCTATGGGTGGAGCGATCAATTCGAAGAGTCGGAGTTTTGCGACGGAGCTTCCAGAGCGGATGTTGAGCGGAGCTATCGAGTCGCGCTTTGATTCGGTGTCATCGGGCTGGGCCAATGCGGGATATTTTGATCTGAAGCTCGGAGACTTCGTGCTGAGCGCAACCGGATCTTATCGTGACGCAGGTGATTATCGTATTCCTGGGCGTGCCCGGACGCAGGCCTATGAGGAGAAGTTCCGCCCGGTGGTCAACGATCCAAGTCAGGGAATCACGGTGCCGGTTGAGAATCCTTCCGGAAGGCTTCCCAACAGCTTTCATGAGAGTTCAAGTTATTCCTTCGGTCTGAGTTGGCTGCCAGGAGTCTTTCCACTGGAGCTTAGCATGGCTTATTCGAGATTTGATTCGGAGTATGGACTGCCTTATCTTTTCGGGGGAGATGCCAATGATCTTTTTGGTGATTCTTCGCTGGCGATGGAGCAAGATCGCTTCGACCTTCGCTTGAGTTATTTCGCCGATCTTCCCTGGTTGAGTGAAGCAACCTTGCACTTCGGGTATGGTGACTATTCCCACAATGAGCAGTTTGCGGGGCGGGGAAAGGACTCGGGACTCGTGTTTAGCGATACTCGATTTGAGCAAGACGCTTGGGAGGCAAGATTGGACCTTCACCACGAGCCGACGGATTGGCTTCGAGGGGTGGCTGGAGTGCAGCTGATGGGCAGGGCTCTCGATCCCAGTTTTTTAGCAGGAGCACCGGACGAGAGTTCGCGATTCTTTAATCGATTCGAGACAAGTAACCTTGGTGTTTTTGTGAACGAGACGGCTTCGTTTGGGAGTTTCGATCTGAATGCAGCGTTGCGTTGGGAAAGCCAGACCATTGAGGATCTTTCCTTGGCGGAGTTTGGGTTTCAGCGGAAAGTTGATGATCACAGTTTCAGTGCGATTCTTGGCGGGAGTTGGGAAGGAGAGTTGGTGGGGTCGCTTGATCGGCTGAAGGTGAGCCTCAATGCTTCCTTTGTGGAGCGGATCCCGAGTGAAGTTGAGCGCTTTGCCTTTTGGAGTAATCCGGCGATTCAGCGTTTTTTGATCGGGGGAGATCTCGATGGCGAACCTCTGCGAACTGAGCAGTCTTTTGGATTGGATTTCGGATTAGAAGCTGACTTTGAGGGATTTGAAATGCGCTTCAATTTGTTTCACTATCGTATCGATGATTTCATCTACCTGCAGGATCTCGCCGGGATTGGCAATCAGGCGCAGTATCTCCAGACCAATGCGAGCTTCACCGGAGTGGAGGCCCAAGTTGATTGGAATCTCATCGAGGACGAGTCCCATGAGCTGACGCTGTCGTTGATGGGCGATTGGATGAGAGCGAGCGACCGGGATCGTGATGCGCCGCTGCCGCGTATTCCGGCGATGCGTCTTGGAAGCCGTCTCGAGTTCGTCGATGGGTCACTGCAAGCAGGCCTCGAGATAAGGCACGTCTTTGAGCAAGATCGAGTGCAGGGCAGTGATGGGGTGGTGCAAGGGGAGCTGCCAACGGAGAACTACACTGAGGTAAATCTCGATTTCGCGTATGATTTTGAACTATCAGGCGACCGGATTTTGACCGTTTTTGCGCAACTGAGAAACCTCCTTGATGAAGATCGCCGACTTCACACCTCTTTCCTCAAGGACGTCGCGCCACTCCCGGGTCGGAATGTGACACTGGGTGCGCGTTTGGAGTTCTAAGGATCGACTTGGATTGAGCGCTACCTTTCAGCACGTGATCCCTGGAATCAGAGATAAGTGGTCTTGATTTGTGGGCACAAAAAAACCCTCACCGAAGTGGGGGTCGATTTTGTTCCTACTTTCGTAGGAAGTGGCGGAGCGGACGGGACTCGAACCCGCGACCTCCGGCGTGACAGGCCGGCGCTCTAACCAACTGAGCTACCGCTCCGCATCGTCGGTTAAGACGGGCGGAAGCTATGACGACCCGCCGGTATGGACAAGAACTAATTTGTCCGTTTTGACACTTTTTTTAACCTTGGGAAAGTTGAGCGACTGCAGCTTCCAATGATGCGGCATCTTCGATGGAGATGATACGGGCTTCTTTGTCGATTCGGCTCATAAAACCGGCGAGAACCTTGCCCGGACCGAGTTCGATGAAGAGGTCGTGACCTTGTTCACGAAGAAGTTGGATGGATTCGATCCAGCGGACGGAGCCGGTGACTTGATCCTTGAGCGAGGCGCGGATGGCATCGGGACCCTCGGCAGGTTGCGCGAGGAAGTTGGAGATGACCGGGATTTTAGGAGTGTGGAGCTCGGTGACGGCGAGGGCTTCGCCAAGTTGGGCCTGGGCTCCGGCCATGAGGCGGGAGTGGTAGGCTCCGGCGACTTTGAGTTTTTTGCCCATGCGGAGGCCGTATTCCTTGGCTTTGGAGACGGCGTCGTTGATGCCTTCTTCTGTTCCGGAGAGGACGGTTTGGCCGGGGCAGTTGAGATTGGCAACGTCGACGTCGCAATCCTTGGCGAGGCGGGCGACGTCCTGGTCAGATCCTCCGATCATGGCGGCCATGGTGCCGGGATTGGCTTGGCAGGCTTCATCCATGAGCTCGCCGCGGCGGGCGACGAGTTTGAGGCCTTCTTCGAAGGTGAAGGTGCCGGCGGCGCAATGAGCGGTCATTTCACCAAGGGAAAGCCCGGCGGCAGCGGCGGGTTCGAGGGTGGGGACTTTTTCACGGAGGATCTCGAGCAAAGCGAGGCCGTGGAGAAAAAGGGCGGGTTGGCAATTCCCGGTGCGCGTGAGGTCCTCGGCGGGGCCGTTGAACATGATGTCGGTGAGGGAACGGCCAAGGACCTGGTCGGCCTTTTCGAAGAGGGCTTTGGCGGAGGGATAGGCTTCGACGAGATCCTGGCCCATGCCGACTTTTTGGGCACCTTGTCCGGAGAAGAGAAGAACTGCTTTGCTCATAAGGAGCGAGCTAACCCTGTCCGTGCAGGGGGAGCAAGTCACTTAGCTCACGAACTTTACGAGTGAGGAGGGAGGCGGCATCGCTCATGAGGGTTTCGAGCGGGAGGTCGAAGTCGGTCAAAGCGCCGCACTGCTCGAAGAGTCCGGAGTCGCGGACTTCGGGTGAGATCTGTCCGGCGAGGGCGATGATGGGTTTGCCGAGGTCGTTTGCGAGGCGGGCGATGCCGACGGGGCCTTTGCCTGAGAGTGATTGCGCGTCGAGAGAACCCTCGCCGGTGATGATAAGGTCGGCACTGGCAATGCGGTCCGGGAGATCGAGGGCTTTGGAGACGAGCTCGAAGCCGGGATGAAGTTCGGCATTGAGGAAGTGCATCATTCCGAAACCGAGTCCACCAGCTGCTCCGGCACCGGGTTTATCGGCGAGATCTTGAGCGCCGGTGACCTTGATGAGGTGTGCGAGGAAAGTTTCGAGGATTTCCTGCTCGGCGGCGGTGGCGCCTTTTTGAGGTCCGAAGATGGCGGTGGCGCCATTGGGACCGAGGACGGGGTTGTCGACATCGCAGGCGACATCAATGGGAGGGAGATCGATGAGCTGCGTGCGATCAATGATCGTGAGATTGTCGAGACCGGCGGGGCAGGGGGAGAGCGGTTCTTCTTCAGAGTCGAGGAGAAGGATGCCGAGGGCGTCGGCGAGGCCAACTCCGCCATCGTTGGTGGCGCTCCCGCCGATTCCGATGAGGATGCGCTCGACGCCTTTTTGGGCGGCGGCGTGGCGGATCATCAGGCCGGTGCCGTAGGTGGAGGATTGGAGGATGTCGCGATCGGCAGCCGGGATGAGTTCAAAGCCGGAGGCGGAGGCCATTTCCATGACGGCAAGGCCGGTGTCGGTGATGGCGTAGCGGGCTTTGACGGGGCGGTGGAGGGCATCGACGGTGTCGCATTCCACCCACTTTCCACCAAGCGCGGCAAGCATGGTGGCGGTGAAGCCTTCTCCGCCGTCGGCGATGGGGCAGAGATCGACCTCAGTGGCTTCCGGAAGCCCGTCTTTAATGGCTTGGGCTACTTCCGGAGCGGAGAGAGAGCCTTTGAATTTGTCGTTGGCAATGAGGACGCGCATGTGCAAATGAAAGCAGGACAGGGGCCAAGCCAGTTAGCTGATGAAGCGAATGCAGAGAGGATAGCGGTAGGCGACGCCGTCGTTGGCTTTGATGGCTGCGATGATGGTGAAGACGAGGTCGAAGACAATGACAATGGGGACGAGAATAATACCGATGAATACCAAGATCAAGAGGCCCGAGATGATGATGTAAAGGAGCATCGACAGTTGGAAGTTCAGGGCCTCTTTCGCCTGGTCACTTCCGAAAGGCATGGTGTCCTTTTTGATCTGCCACATGACGAGGGGGGCGATGATATTGAGTAACGGGATGCCAAGGAAGCCAAGGAGCGAGGAGAGGTGGGAGAACAATCCCCATTGGCGTTCCGCTTCGGGAATGCCGGATGGGTGCATGGGGGGATGAGAGCTTTGGCTGGGAGGCTGGTAGGGAGTCTGTTGATTCATGACCTGAGGATAGGAGGTGTGACGACTTCTGCGATTACAAACTGGGCGCGAGTTTGGAGAAGGTGGAACTTGGCATTGAACTGGGAGCCCGGGCTGTCTTGTTATGATCGCGGTCACCTTTGGAAAATGGCGGGGCTTGGCCAACGGTCCTCGAAACCATTTACCAGTTCCTCGACCGGTGGTTTCACGTTGGGCCAATTTTGCGGGCGAAAGCGAACGATGCGTCCCGGGCGGAAACCTTCGAGAATCAATGGCACTTCGAATTGAACCTGAATCCCACTGCTGCAAAATTCGGGTTTTTCCTTCGTCCTTTCCACGGCGGTGATTTTGCCATCCATGCCATCGTGATCGGGCCACCAGGTTCGCAGGGTGCTTTCTGCCGCCGCCATCTTGCCACCGGTGCCCGCCTTGAAGTCGGCATAAAGTGATTCATCCATGCCCCCAAACAAGGTCGCTGTGATTGTGGCTCGACCGAACTTGCCGTGGCTCACTTTGGCTATCATCGCTGGCATCCAACGGAGGCGGATGTGGCGGATATGTTGCTGACGTTGGCGCTCGGCAGCGACCTTCATCGCGGCATCGTCGAGCCAAAGATCGGCGGCGTGAAATTGTTGGTAAAGATATCGTGGATGCCAGGTGAGGCTCAGTTGAATTGGCAGCGCTTTCAAAGTTTTTGGACCTTTGGTCGGCCAAGTTCCTTCGGCTACCAGTTCGTCGAGACCGAGCAATTCCCGGCCTGTCTCTTATACACATCTGACGCTGCCGACGATCTACTCTGTGTAG
>CAJXVQ010000433.1 GCA_913060685.1 uncultured Verrucomicrobiales bacterium | reverse complement strand
TCTACACAGAGTAGATCGTCGGCAGCGTCAGATGTGTATAAGAGACAGATTTGGTGGGCAAGTATGTCTCGAGTGTATGGCTGGGACGAATTCCCTAAGGGGTTGTGCTTTTGTCATTTTGCGGCGAAGATCTCCTTGTCCCAATGACCCGACCGACGTCCCATCGTGATATTATTTTAGCCCTGCTGATTGCGGTTTGGGCTCACATTGGGTTGTTTTTCATCTTCGTGGTGTTGATGGCGTTTGACCTGATCTCGGCGAAGGTCATCTCCAGGGAAGAGCCGTTGGAGGAGAAGGAGGATCCGATTCAGATTCAGGTGGTCTATGAGGATGTCGTCCCCGTTTCGGTGTCGATCCCGGTGGAGCCCGAAGAGCCTCCGGAGCCTGAAATGGAGGACGAACCAGCCTTTGTGCAAACCAAGGAAGATCAAGCGGCCGAGAAAGCGCCAGAAGAGACCAACTTGATCGGTGAGAGGGACACCACCGCGACCAGCGATGAAGGGGCGGTTGCCGGGGATGAAAATATGGCGGCTTTATCTGGAGAGAAAGACCGTAAGAATGATCCCAAGACTTTTGATTCTGATTTTTCCAAGGGGGATCGCGACGGCCCGGTGGAGGGTCAAAATGATTCACTCGAGACCGGACGGGGGTTTGATGAGATCAACGAGAAGATGGCAGCAGCTAACAAGATTCAGCCAAGTCCTGATGACAGCAAGCTTCCTGAGACCGAAGAGAAAACGCCTGCTCCCAAGAAGAATGAATTGGCGACAATCGATGAGGCGCTGGCTCAACTTGAGGAGGAGATCGGAGATGGCGAGATAAAGCAGCGAGCGAGGCCGTTGGCGGAGAAGGTCGAAGAGACGATGCCCGAGAAGCCTGCGACGAGGGAGCAGGAAGCGGGCGACCAAGATGGGGGATTTGCAACGAGGGCGAGAAAGACCCGGATCGCCGGCGTGATCAGCGCCAGAGGGAAAGGGTCTCTGAATGTCACGAATACGGCAATCGGACGCTATCAGGCCGATCTTTTTAAGAAGCTGGAAACGGCGTGGCAGATGGAGAATATCAGAAATCGCTCACTCCTCGCGCCGGGAAACGTCACCTTGTATTTTGTCGTTAATAAAAATGGCAAAGTTTCCCGACAGAGGCAGGTTGCCATTGTCGGGGCTTCGCCCACTCAATGGGGGATGATTCTCCGTGCTCTGGGCGGGATTAATATTCCCAAGATGCCGACCGCCGCTATTAAGGAGCTCGAGGGCGACCCTCTTGAAATTATCGTGACCTTTAATTACTAGTGACACTATTTATGGACTTTGCCGAAGCGCTGGATTCAACGTGGAATTTTTTCCGACAGGGAGGTTTTTTTATGCTCCTACTGGGGCTCTGCTCGTTGGTGGGCTTGACCGTGATCTTAATGAAGTCTCTCGGTCTCAAACGTTCGAGGATTCTTCCCGATCGACTCGGTATTGAAGTCGAGCGATTCGAAGAACATCTCGAAGCAGGGACCTTGGGGGATCTTCAAAGCGAGTTTGCCCGGGAGGAGAATGCGCTTTCCCGCCTCTGCAGCGTGGCCCTGAAAAACGTGGGCCGCTCTCAGGGGGAAGTTCAAGAGGTAGTGCAGTCATCGGCTCGCGAAGAGATTGTCCGCATGAATGCCGGGATGTCGGTTTTAGAGGTCATCATTACAATCTCTCCTCTTCTTGGTCTGCTCGGCACCGCAAGCGGGTTGGTTACGGCCTTTTCC
The DNA here is from genome assembly GCA_913060685.1 of uncultured Verrucomicrobiales bacterium. Lineage (GTDB taxonomy): Bacteria > Verrucomicrobiota > Verrucomicrobiia > Verrucomicrobiales > Akkermansiaceae > SW10. Next base: position 4,160 of record CAJXVQ010000433.1, on the reverse strand, counting down.
GATTTTGATGATAAGGAAAATATCCGGACTGGAATCGCGACCGCGCTGAGCACAACGATCATTGGGATTGCCATCACGGTGCCCGCTGTGATTGCGCAGAGTATTTTCAGCCGCAAGATCGAGCTCTTTTCGGCCCGGCTCGAAGTCTTGCTGGGGCGTGTCGTCTCAGCCTGTCATCAACACGTGTTCTTCCGAGATAAATAAGCTAAGCTTTTCGTGGAATTTCATCGCACAGCCCGCAAGCCCGTCACGGTTTCGATCGTCCCCTTGATCGATATTCTGGTGACGCTGCTCTTTTTCTTTATCGTTACGATGAAGGACTCCGAGGACTACGAAAAAAAGAAGTCGAAACCGGAAATTCAGGTCTCTCTCCCTTCAGCCCATGGCATGAAAGTTGCGACGACCAAGGAGAGTCGTTCGACACTTTCAATTTCCAAAGAAGGACTGACCGAACTCGATGGTCTGCCAGTTCCCCGAGGGCTTCTCAAAGAATATCTCATCGCTAATCTGGAAAAAAGGGCAGGTTTAAAACTGGCCATCCGTGGTGATAAAGGATGTCCTTGGGAATCAATCCTGTATTCCCATAGTGCGGCCTTGGAAGCGGGTTATTCTGAAAAAGAGATTTACTATTCCGTCGATAAACCCCAACTCGAATCCTCCCAGCCACCTCCTGAGAGCCCTTAGTCATGGTCCTTGAAATCACCCAATATGGAAATCCCGTTCTCCGTAAGAAATGTCGCAGAGTCACAGAAGTATCTGATGATCTTCGTCAATTCGGGGAGGATCTCATTGAGACCATGGTTCATGCCGAAGGGGTAGGGCTGGCCGCTCCGCAGGTGGATCGGGAGATTCAGATGGCTGTTGTCGACGTTTCCCATGATCCCGAGTGCATTAGCTATCTTAGAGTCGATGGTGAAGATCTTGCTTTGGAGGATCTGATGCCGTTGGTTTTTATTAATCCGGTCCTTGAATTCGGCAAAAAGAAAGAATCGTGCAGTGAAGGCTGTCTCAGTATCGATGGGATCAATGCTGATGTGCGACGCCCTGCCGAGGTCAGCGCAACTCTCGAATTGCTCGACGGCAGAACGATCGTGGTCGAAACCGACGGTTTGCTATCCCGGGCGATTCAGCATGAAACGGATCACTTGAATGGGGTTCTTTTCGTCGATCGATTGAGCACAGCCACGAAATTATCGATTCAGAGAAAGTTAAAGCGGCTGGCTTTTTAGGGAAGCCGGAGTTCTTAATTTTCAATAATTCGTTCTTGTTGAGGAGGGGGATTGGAATATTATGGATTTTCACAAAATTCACTTCCGGCCTAATGAACTCAAATCGCGATAATCCATCCGTCTTAATGCGATGGGATTGCGCCATCACGACAAGTGAGAGGTCAGTTGAGTTTACTCAGGATTCGGGGATTTCGCTGGCGGCGTGTCATCAACTCTGTTTTTGGAAGACCCTACACGAACCTCTGATATTTGGCACACGAGTGCTGGTTCATTTTCATTGAATCGAGAAATGGATCTCGATCTTCCAAACAGGACAATCCGCGCTAAGGTTTCCCTCGTTGGTGTTCCGGAAGTCGGAAAGCTTCAGATCCTTAAAGATTGCGCAAGTCGGTTGAGTTCCGGGAGTCCTACCCTTGCCAAGGTCGGTGATTCAAAGGTTTGGCAGGCTTCATTCCAATGGAATCATTCACTATTGGAGGCCTGGACGCTACAGGTTGACGTTTATACAACACAGGGTGAGGTGCCTTTTTCCGCCGTCCATGAGATTATTTTGAGTGATGCTGATGCCGCGATTTTTGTTATCCCCGCAGAAACGTTCCGCTCGAAGGAGGCCCGCGACAGTCTTTTTCACTTCGGTGCGATTATGGCCCGGCATGGAAGAGGGCTCACGGATATTCCTCTCGTGATGCATTATCATCAGGTGGAAAGGAATCCGGGTTTCGATGCTGAAACCCTGAGCGACTTCCTGTGTGTGCCCCGGGGACTTGTTCCGCATGTCGTCACCCGGTCAGATGACGGGTCGTCATTGACAGCCTCTCTTGATCTCCTGGTTCAGCAAATCGTTGAGCGTGCAAAGGTGGAGATCGTGGCTGTGAAATAGGACTTTTTTGCGATTCAGCGGATAGCTTGCACGTTCGAAAGCGTCACGACATACTCTCCCTCGATGGCACATTGGCAGCTGCGAATCGATGTTGGGGGCACTTTCACTGATGGTTGGGCGTTGACTCCTTCCGGGAGGCAATTCCGTTGTAAGGTGCTTTCCTCCGGAGTTCTTCGCACTTCCATTGTTGCGATCGAAGGAGAGTGGTTGGTTTGTGATCGGCCGCTTTCGAATCATGCCAAGGGGTTGGAAGGGTTCCGGTTGGGCGACGCCATTGTGACCGACTCCATTCCAAAACGTGGCCGCATCAGGGTTTCCGGCGATTTTCAACTCGGCCAGGTGATCGAGTTAACTACCGGTGAGGATGCTCCGGTTTTGGCGGCGCGTGTTTTGACCGGAACGGCACCAGGTGAGGGGTTTCCTCGATGCGATCTGCGGGTGGCGACGACGCGGGGTACCAATGCTCTTCTCGAGGGGAAGGGGACCCCGGTTGATCTCTACACGACAGCCGGGTTCGAATCTCTATTGGAAATCCGGGATCAAAGGCGACCCTACCTGTTCGAGCTTGCTCCTTCGCTTTCGCTTCCGGTGACCCGTCGGGTGGTGGGGGTGGCGGGCCGACTGGATCGTCAGGGCAATGAGTTGGAGGCACTTGATGAATCGATTTTGGATGAGGTTGATCCTGCGGAAGCGGTGGCAATTGCGATGGTGAATTCCGACTGTGCTCCGGCTCACGAGAAGCGAGTTGCGGAGATATTGCGCTTGAAGGGTTTCCGTGAATTGAGTGTCTCTCATGAAATCGCGCCCGTGATTCGTCTGTGGCCGCGAATGGAGACCGCAGTGGCCAATGCCTATCTCACTCCGGTGATGGGAAAATTTTTGGAGGGTCTTGAAGAAGCTCTCCCAGGGATTCCGCTTTCGTTGATGACCAGTGCCGGCCAGCTCAAGCAAGCGGGTGAGTTTCGGCCCGTTGATAGTCTTTTGAGTGGGCCGGCCGGGGGGATTGCGGGGGCTGCGGCTTTGGCGAAGGCCGCAGGATTGGAGCAGGTTTTGACCTTCGATATGGGCGGAACAAGCACTGATGTGGCCCGCATTTTTCGAGAGCCCGGCTATCGTTACGAACAGGAAATTGGTCCCGCCAAGGTTCTGGCGCCTGCGATTAAAATCGAGACGGTGGCAGCGGGCGGGGGGTCAATTTGTCAGTGGCGAAACGGAGGTCTGGAAGTGGGGCCGGAGAGCGCGGGGAGTATTCCGGGGCCAGCTTGCTACGGCTGCGGTGGTCCGCTCACCATTACGGATGTGAATCTCTTGCTCGGGTTGATGGATGAGGGGCGGGCGGACATTCCGTTGGACCGGGGAGCAGCAGAGTCGCGCTTGGTGGAGTTGGTCGAGGAGATCGGGGGTGAGGTTGATCGAGATGAGCTTCTGGGCGGGCTTCGCAAGATCGCGATTGAGCATATGGCGGAGGCTCTTCGGCAGGTCTCCACGAGAGAGGGCTACGATTGCCGTGAGCATGCCCTGGTGGCGTTTGGAGGGGCGGGTCCTCAACATGCCTGTTCTCTGGCCCGTGAGCTGGGGATCAAGACCGTTCTGATTCCAGCTGATGCCGGATTGCTGAGTGCGTGGGGACTGCATCAGGCCTCCGATCGGGAACTCAAAGTACGGCAAATGCTGAAGTTACTCGATGATTCCGTTTCGGAGACGGTGGGAGAACTTTGCGATGGACGTGCGGTGCATCGCTGTCTTTTTGAACTCCGGTTGCAGGGGCAGGACTCAAGTCTTGAGATTGAGACGGGGCCGGAGATGTCCGAGAGCGGGCTGCGGGAGGGATTTGAGAAAAGGTATCGCGAGCTTTATGGAGATGCCCGGCCCGAGGGGCGCGGGATTGAATGGGTGGCGGTGCGGGTGGAACTGTCGGGAAGTTCCGCTGATTTGGACCGTGAGATTTTTGAAAAGGGCGAGTTGATCGAAGAGGAGCGTTTGGAGCAGGATGGTTTTTCAACCTGTCTCTTATACACATCTGACGCTGCCGACGATCTACTCTGTGTAGA
>CAJXVQ010000432.1 GCA_913060685.1 uncultured Verrucomicrobiales bacterium | reverse complement strand
CGAGATCAGCCTCGGTCTCGTGGGCTCGGAGATGTGTATAAGAGACAGGCGCATGAAGGATCGTACGGATTGGGGCACTTATCTTGATCCCTATGATCCACCCGTGCCCGCTCCGCCAATGATGCCCGTGGAAAAATAAGCATGATTACACAAATTTCAGGCAAGCAATTTGGAAGGGTTCTGGTGTTCCTGATTCTTTATTTATTCGTGAGTCCCTTTTTTCCATCGGGATCCAGCGCTTCGCTGGTGGTTCATTTCCTTTTATCGGTCACCTTGTTTTTAGCAGCTTATGCGGTGCAGAGGAATAGTCAGGAACGTTCCATCGCGATGGTGCTGATGGCGCTCGCTCTCGTCTTATATTGGCTCGGGATATTTAAACTCGTGCCCTACAGTGCACAGGGAGCCCTGATTCTTTTTGCCGCCTTTTATGCCCTGTTGATCTATTCCTTGGTACGACAATTGCTCAATGCCTCTTATGTTACGAGCGGGGTTCTTTCCGGGACGATGTGCTTGTATCTCATCCTCGGCTTGCTGTGGGGGACGCTCTACACCTTGCTGGAAGAGATCAGTCCCGGCGCCTTCAGTGGGGTTCTCCTGGAGAATCCAGGGACCAGCGAGCTGCACCTTTTTAATTACTTCAGCTTGGTGACGCTCACCAGCCTGGGCTATGGAGATATCACTCCCCAGATTCCCGGTGCGGCTTCCCTGTGCCAGATGCAGGCCATTGTGGGGCAGTTTTTCACTGCCGTTCTGGTGGCATGGTTGGTCGGGATGTACGGCAAGCCGAACCCCAAACACGAAAAAGAAACCCTTTCAGAAACCAGTTCAAAATGAGTAGCGACAAAAAACCTGCCTCCGCGCCAGATGCCAAGCCTACCAAGGAAGAAGCCGGTGCGGCCGAACCCGGTGCGAAGAAGAAGCCACGTGATCCCGTCAAGTTTTGGACCCGGGTCACGCTTGCTGTTCTGGTATTTCTCTTCGTCGCTCATCTCATCAGTGACAAATACGTTCCCTACACCGCGAACGCCCGTGTGAACGCCTACGTTGTTCCTCTTTCTGCTGACGTTTCCGGCCGGCTCTCAAAGGTGTATGTTACCAATAATGAATTGGTAAAAGAGGGTGATAAGCTTCTGGAAATTGATGCCGAGAAATACGAGCTTGCGGTGCAGCAGGCCCGGGCGGATCTGGAACAAGCGAGTCAGGGCACGGAAGCGAATGTCGCCTCCGTGACCACAGCCCAGGCCAAGGTCGCAGAGGCCGAAGCCAATTTGTCCAATGCCCGGGTGAAGGGGGAACGAATTATCAAATTGGCGGATCAAGGGGCCGCCTCCAAATCGCGTGCCGATGATGCGCGAACCCGGATAGCCGCGAGTGAGGCCAAGCTGGACAGTGCCAAGTCGGAGCTTCAGAAAGCCAAGAGTAACCTGGGCGGAACGGGGGTTGATAATGCGGCGGTGAAAGTGGCCCTGACCAATCTGGCGAGAGCGGAACTCGACCTAAAGCGCGCGACCTTATTGGCACCTTCGGATGGTATGATTACCAATTTCACGATTGATGTCGGGCACTTTGCCAATGTCGGAGCTCCTTTGCTGACCTTTATCTCCATTCGTGATGTTTGGATCCAGGCCGATATGCGTGAAAATACTCTCTCTCATATCAAGGCTGGTGATAAAGTGGACATCCTTCTCGATGCCGCTCCCGGGCGGGTCTTTGGCGGGAAAATTCGCAGTGTTGGCTGGGGTGTTTCTGACAATACCCAGGATCAATTGGGATCACTTACGACGGTGAGTACGACCCAGGGTTGGTTGCGGGAATCACAGCATTTCCCCGTGATTGTAGACTTTGCCGAGATGACAGAATCGAAAGGATTCAAGCGTGCCGGAGGGCAGGCAAATGTCATTGTCTACACCAGCAGCAGTAACGGACTCTATAACTTTGGTGGAAAGGCCTGGATGAAACTTCTGAGTTTGTTCTCCCACGTCTACTAGCCTGTCGATCTTGACTCTCAATACTCCGGAATCGCGATGACCCTGGTTCAAGTCAGAATGTGGCGCATCGCGCTTGGCGCGACGTTTGCGATCGCGGTGAGCTACGGCGTTGCCTGGCCCCTGTCATTTATGATGCCGCTCTTCACGGTGATGTTTTTGGCCATGCCCGGACCTTGGTTTGGCTGGAAGATGGCGGGCAAGATTATCCAGCGTCTTCTGACCGGATTGTTTTGTGGGCTCATCATCAGCGAGTTTTTCATCAGGATGCCCTTGGTGTGTGTTCCTCTGTATGCGCTCTTGTTTTTCTATATCTTTTACAACGATGCCAAGGCTCCTCCTCTGACCACGATGTTCATGACGATGGGAATTACCATGGTGCCTATTCTAGGAATGCAGGCCGCACTGGCCTCCCATTTGGTGGTCCTTTATCTCTTTATCAACATGACTTCGGGCTTTGTGATGAAGTGGCTTTTTCATCTTTTGGTGCCGGATTCCTGGGCTCGCCCGAATCCCAATGCGCCAGCTCCCAAACGGCCTCAGAAGCCACCCCTTCCATCTCGTGAGGAACGGGCACGGCTTGCCCTGGTCAGTACCGCCGTCTCAACCTCGGCCGTCATCATCTTTTATAGTTTGAACCTGGTGCAGTATTCCCTCGCCATGATCTATATTTGCATGATGGCCGGGACACCCAATACCAATGCCAGCCTCATGGTGCTGAAGGCCAATTCGAAGGCGTGTATTATCGGCGGTATTGCCATCATTATTGCCTATAATCTTTTGGTGGCAGTTCCGACCTATGCCTTTCTGATTGTCCTGTGCTTTTTCGTGGCTCTCTTCTTTGCGCAAAAAATGACATCGGGGCTTCCTTCCGCCGGGGCCTGGACTTCAGGGTTTACGACATTTCTGGTTCTGCTGGGAAGCTCGACCGGAGTGGACACCAGCGCCAGTGCGAACTTCTACTTGAGGATCGCCCAGGTTCTCTTCGCCGGCTTTTTCTGTATTGGTGCCATTTTGGTGACGGAGCATTTGTTGCAGCGTCGTCGGGAAAGGAAGGCCGGGGGGAGGCGTTTTCCTCTTTTGGCAGTCCTGTCCGGGTTCCTTAAAAAGGGAGCCTAAGAAGTTCCCGGATCAACTTGAAGCGGCATGAAGAAAGCCTCCTTTATTCATAGTCGCGAGATTCCACTTCAGAGTTTAGCCTGATTTCAGGAATTAACGCGCTGAAAAAACAAGAACGAAAAGGATCCCCAGTCGGCAGTGCTTTTCTATTGAACGATAAAGAAAGGATTCAAGAGATTCTCCTTATTGTAGCGAAGCGGCTCGCCAGTTTCGTAGTTGGTGACCCTTCGGTTGGCTTCTGCCGCAACAGCGTGAGCAGCTCCGGTATCCCACTCCATTGTCGGCCCAAGACGAGGATACACATCGGCACTGCCCTCAGCGACAAGGCACAACTTCAGCGAACTTCCGGCGGACAGGAATTCGACTTTTTTTCCCTCCTCTTTCAGTCCGGCGACAAACTTTCGCACATCATCGGAGAGATGAGACCGACTTGCGACAACCGTTACCTCGGTCAACGTTGAATAATGGGGTCCCCCCTCGAGCTTCACCGACGTTGCGTCGGCCACGGATTTCCAAGCGCCCTCACCCTGCTTCGCCCAAAACAAATTTTCGCCAACGGGCTGGTAGACCACACCGAGAACAGGAACCCCTCCGCTCACCAAGGCGATATTCACCGTGAACTCACCGTTTTTCTTTACGAACTCTTTGGTGCCGTCGAGCGGATCGATCAGCCAGAAATAGTCCCAGTCTCGGCGTGTCGAATAGTCGGCCGCTTCCATCTCCTCAGACAATATCGGGATATTCGGGTAGAGTTCTGAGAGACCTGCGACAATCACTGTGTTGGAACGCCGGTCCGCTTCGGTGAGGGGCGAATCGTCTGATTTCACATCCACTTCAAAATCAGTCCCGTAAACTTCCATGATCGCTGCTCCAGCCTTGATGGAAATGTCTTTGATGCCTTCGATGCTGATTTTTTCAATCATGTTGGCACTGATCAAAATGCCACATCAAGGAAGGGTCAACGACAAATGGAGATGCGATGATTCCGGCGTTGGACTTCGCAACCTTCTCGAGTTCTTCCTGCTCTACCCGCCCTCGACCGCCTTGCTTGACACCCCTACGGCTGCGACCATCGTGGCTTACCGCATACTGTGTATACCAACTGGCTTACCCGCCGTTACTCCATACAGGGTCGGGAGCTTCAAGCCCCTCTGCGGGATCAGGGACTGGTGCCAGGGATCCTCCGATTTGTATCTTGTTGCCTCTCACGGTGACGGCTGCGCCTTGTGCAAGGGAATACGAGCTTGTCGTGCATGAAAACAGAAAAATGGCCGACGTGAAGAACCGCAAACCCACCTTCAAATTCCAAGGCCTCGACCAAGGTCTGATTGGATGAACGTGAAGTTGCACCACGTCGTCACTGACATGACCGGCTTGGTGATCCTCGATGCCATCGTGGCGGGCGAGCGTGATCCCAAGGTGCTGGCCACCGCGACTATCGATGCAAGAAGAGCGAGGCCCAGATTGCCAAAGCCCTGCCTAGGCGATCAGATGACATGAGGGGCGGAGCCAAAGGCCCTACGCACCATGGCGATTCGCTTTGAGCGGTTGGCCCTTGGTTTTTTCGCGGTGGATTCCGGTTGACCGTGCTAATCGCCAACAGCCGACGCGACTTTGTCGTTATCTTATTACCCTGGCTGCTGGTAGCGGTCGTTTCGGGAGCCCGGAACAAGAGTTAGTTCTTGTTGGGTTGGAAGCGGGTGATCTTTGATCCCTGTAGCCCGATTCCTGCCATCAGGCCCGTCTGGTTGAAGAAGACCGCGTAGGCGCTGGCGTTGAGGTTGGTGGTGGAGAGCGAGCTTGCGACACCTTGGTCGATCACGACGATGCTTGGTGCACTTCCGATTTCCCAGCCGCCAGCACCGTTTAGATCGGAGATTGCTTTCTCGTCCATGAGGAAGAGTGCGTAACCGTATTTCTGGGCGCCTATCTGGAGACCATAAGAAAGGCCGGCGGTCTGGTAGTAGGCTTGAGTCGCGCCTCCGGGTCGCAGGAGGGCACCATTGCCGCCCATGCCTCCGACCAAAAAGCCGGCCTTGGTGATCTTCGGGAAGACAAGCACCCCCTTGGATCGCTTGGCGAGGTTGCGAGCCTTTGGATTGGCCTTATAGAGGCTGTCGAGTGCGGCATGAGAGTCACTGGAAATCCTGGAAGCACTGGCGGTGGTGAACGCACCACCGGAACAGCTCACGAAAAACGTGCAAGATATCAGGAGAGCAAAGCGAAATAGGAGTTTTTTCATGATCAGATATGTGGTTTGGTTTCTTTATGGCCGAGGTGTTCACTGCCGCGAAAGAATCAAAGATTTCAAAAGATTTAGTGGGGAGATGTTTCGTTGTCACGTCAATAATTTGTTGTGGTTCCTCGATCTTTCGCGCCGAAGGTGAGGGATTTCGTGGGGTCAACCGCCAGTGATTGGGTCGTTCTCAATCTCAAGATCGCTCGCATTTATCATCCAAAGACCGCCACCAAGATTCTTGATGAGATCCCGGATCTTTTTTCAAAAAAGACGATGCTTTGGGGGCTTGTCTTATGGGCATCAGCCTCTTACGGGGCGGGAGAGTTTCGCAGCCGGATGAGTGAGGATCTCTCTGGCTTTCGTGATCGGAAATGAGAGTTGACTTTATTTCTGCATTATTCGAACCCAGAGAGGTGCAGACGTTTTTGAAACTCTCCCTGGGATTGATTGCTCTTGGATTGACCGGGGGATTGTTTGCCGGAGACGATGGGCTTTCCCAGGAATCGATTGACGAAATTATTCCATTGCACTCTCCGGATAAGGCTCCTCCTGTCTCTTATACACATCTCCGAGCCCACGAGACCGAGGCTGATCTCGT
>CAJXVQ010000431.1 GCA_913060685.1 uncultured Verrucomicrobiales bacterium | reverse complement strand
CTACACAGAGTAGATCGTCGGCAGCGTCAGATGTGTATAAGAGACAGGTCCTCGAATCATTCGCCCGCTTGAACGACTACTGGGGCATCGGCACCCACCACCGCTTCGAGGCCGTAGACAGCACGCTCGAACTCCAACAATACAACGTCCACTACGACTTCGACTCCTTCGTTGGCTCCTTGGGCTTCTTCATCCGGAACAACAGCGAGCAAGATGAATACGGCCTCATGCTCAGCTTTGGCATCAAGGAAATCCCAAGCCTTTCCTTGCCAATCGAGATCGGAGCGCAATGATTCCGCCATGAGCGAACTGTCACCGCAAGATCTCCTCCAGCAACTCAACTGGCGCTACGCCACCAAGAAGTTTAACGCGTCTCAAACCATCCCGGAAGACATCTGGAACACCATCGCAAGTTCACTGGTTCTGACCCCATCATCCTTTGGCCTCCAACCATGGCACTTCATCGTCGTCCGCGATCCCAAGATCAAAGAAGAACTCCTCCCCCACTCCTGGGGCCAAAAGCAGGTCTCCGACTGCTCTCACTTCGTCGTCCTTACCGCCAAAACGTCCATGACCGAGGCCGAGATTGATGCTTTCCTCGCCCGCACCGTTGAGATTCGTGGAGGCGAAATCGACCAGCTCAATCCCTATCGCGAAATGATGGTCGGCTTCACCAAAAATATGGATGAGACCGCCCAAATTCAATGGGCCAAACTACAAACCTACATTGCTCTCGGCCAACTCATGTCAAACGCCGCAGTGCTTGGCATCGATGCCTGCCCCATGGAAGGAATCGTCCCTGCCGAATATGACAGGATTCTGGGACTCCGGGAAAAAGGCCTCACCACCTCGGTCGCCTGCGCCCTCGGCTATCGATGCCCCGATGACAAATACGCGACCGCTCCGAAAGTCAGGTTTGACGAAAGCGAAGTGCTAACGACCCTCTGAAGCGTTCTCCTCAGCCTTCTGCGTCATAATCTTACGGTATTCCCCAAACGTTGGCTCGCTTTTCGCAACGACTTTCTGGCTCTTTCCGTAAATCACCTTTGAAATCTCGGCCAGAGCCTCATTCTGCTTTCGCTTGCCCACCAGGCCGATTTCGATTGCGTCCTTGCGCTTTACAAATCTCACTCTGATCGCGTCTTTGAGATGGTCAACCGCTTCACCAGCGGGGACATCAAGCTCCGCAGCATAGTTCGTTTCATCCACAATCACCTTCAAGAGGTCCTCGTCTTTCAGGGCACTCTCAAAGGCTTCTTCCCATTTTTTGCTCAGCTCATCATCCAGCCCTTTCACTGGAAGCGCGATGCCCTTGAATGAATTGGCATTCATCTTCATCGTGTAATATCCAAAGCCCAATCCCCCCACGAGGATGAGACCGATGAGCGCGGTGATGAAGAATAATTTCTTAGTCATGCCGAGTTGTTAGCACTTTCAGTTCCAGTGGTCAGGAACTTTCCCCGAAAATAAAACCGGCAGCTCTCGAAAACCACCCCCATCAACTCCCATTTCCCCAAGGGAATTGAAATTCGATATTGGATCTCTGACGCTCTCCGGCCAAACTGCCGCCATGGAATTTCCCGCCACTACGGCATCCCTTGTCACTCTTGATCCGGAATTCGACACCATTCTCGATCCCATCACCAGCTCCCCGGTGATCTCCGCGCAGATCTGGGTCGAGACCGGCTCCCAACACGAATCAGCTCTCGCCGGTTCCGGGATCTCCCACCTTCTGGAACACATGGTCTTCAAAGGCACCGATCGCTTCACCGGCGAAGCCCTTTCCCAGGAAGTTCAGGCCGCCGGTGGCCAGTGGAATGCCTACACCTCATTCGACCGCACCGTCTACTACATTGACGGCCCCGCCAAATCGCTCGACCTCTTCCTCTCCGCCCTCATCGAGATGGTCTTCCGCCCGACCTTCCCCGAGGACGAATACGAAAAAGAAAAAGACGTCATTCGCCGCGAAATCGCGATGGGCCTCGATGACCCCGACTCCGTCTCCTCCCAGCTCCTCTTCCGCACCAGCTACCAGCGGGACAATCGACGCCATCCCGTCATCGGCCACCGCGATCTCTTCGATGCCATCACTTACGAGGAGATGAAAACCTACCACGCCGCCAAATACCGGCCGCATCATTCCTTCCTCGTTCTCTCCGGTGGATTCGACTCCACGGAGGCAAAGTCCATCATCGAGCGCGAACTAGCCAAAGGTCTCCGAGCACCCGCTTCCTTCCCCGTTGTCGCCCCCAGCGAGCCCCGCCAAATGGGCACTCGCCGTACCTCACGCTCCTTCGCAGTTCCCAATACCCACCTCAGTCTCACCTGGCAAATTCCCGGCCTGACCCACGAGGATGGCCCTGCCCTTGATCTCCTTGCAGTCGTCCTCGGAGGCGGCCGAGCCTCACCTCTCTATCGGATCATTCGCGAGGAAAAATCCCTCGCCCACTCCATCGGCTCCTACTCCTGGATGCCAGCCGATGGCCCCGGGATCTTCAGCGCTTATGCCGAAGTCGAAACGCAAAACACCAAAACCGTTGAAGAGGAAATTCTTTTTCAAATCACCGCGCTGGCTCAAACCGACCTCACCCGTCCCATCGCCCGAGCCGTTCGTCAGATCGCCTCACAACAATTCAAATCCCTCACCACCGCCTCGGGCCGAGCCTCCGATCTCGCCTCAAACTGGCACAGCGCCCGCGACCTCGACTACACCCGCACCGCCATCGAAAAGCTCTCGAGCGTTTCCGAAGCTGATCTCCGACGCGTCATCTCGACCTATCTCACCAACGAAAACCTTTCCGTCACCACTCTCGTTCCCGAGACCGAAGAGAAAAAAACTACTTCCGAGCAAACGGCCACTGGTCCCGAAAAGATCATCGAGCACACCCTATCAAATGGTCTTCGCGTGATTCTCCAACGGGACCCCACCGTCCCCGCTGTCTATAGCCAAACAGCCCTCCTCGCCGGCTCACTCTCCGAGTCGCCCACCACCGCCGGACTGAACTCACTCCTCTCTCGCCTTCTGATCAAAGGCACCACCCGGCGCGATGCCTTGACCATCGCCGAAACCCTCGAGGACCTCGGAGCCTCCATCAGCGGCGGCGCCGGAAACAACAGTATTATGGTCTCCTCCTATTGCCTGCGCGATGACCTCACCACCATCATCGACCTCATCGGAGAAGTGATCAGCGAGCCCAGCTTCCCTTCCGATGCCATCGACCGCGAACGCGCCGCCATGATCGCCGGACTTGAGGAGCTCCTTGAAGACCCCGCCAGTCGAGCTTTCCGCGAAATGCGTTCTCAACTCTGGAATGGTCAGGGCTACGGAGTTCCCTCGTCCGGCACCGTCGAATCGCTTCAATCACTTGATCGTCTCACCATCTCCGCGCAACACTCCCGCTACTTCGTCGCAAGTAATATGGTCTGCGCCTTCTTCGGCGACCTCGATCCTGACGCCACCATCGCCGCCCTCGAGAAATCACTCGGCTCACTTCCAGTCGGAGGCCCCGCCTCATACGAGGCCATGATCGCAGCCTCCGCCGGTGAACACACCTTGCAACTCGACAAGGAGCAAGCCGTCCTCGCCATCGGCTATCCCGGGATCGCCCAGGATGACCCGCGCCGCTTCGCCCTCGAACTCATCGACGCCTACTGCTCCGATATGGCCGGCCCGCTCTTCACTCGCATCCGCGAGGAACTCGGCCTCGCCTACTACGTCAGCACCTCACAATTCCTCGGAGTGAACACCGGCCTCTTTGCCTTCTACCTCGGCACCGCTCCCGATCAACTCGACCTGGCCCGACGCGAACTTCAAGGCGAGATTGACAAGCTGGTCGCCGATGGCATCCCCGCCGATGCCTTGGAGCGGGTCAAAGCAAACACCGAGGCCCAGGAAGCCCTCCGCAACCAGAGTCCCTCCAGCCGCGCCCGCATGGCCGCGCTCGATGTCCTCCTCGGCCACCCTGCCGACCACCACCTCACCCAAAGTGCCCGCCTCAACGCCGTCACCGCAGAAGAGATCCACACCTTGGCAAAGGAACTCTTCTCCGAAGGCAAGGCTACCGTCGTGACCGTCTCGCCCTAATTACATCTTAAATCAAGGTTTCTTAGTAACGCCATCCTGCGCTGCCCACTTGATCGCCTCCACAATATGCTTCCGCCCAAATGGGCGATTGAGCGAGGCAACATCATGCCCTAATTCGGTGTAGAAAAATCGCCCCCCATCCAATGTATTGATCCATGCGATCGGATGATCCTTTCCCATGGCCTTGCCACCACGTTCCTTGAAATAATCCCGAACCGGCTCATAAGTCGATTCATCCACTCTGAGCAAAACTTGGATCCCAGGCGTTCCCGTGACGCAGCGGTCATGGTTGGTCCAGTCCGCTTTGTATTGGAAAGAATCTCCGAAGCCCTTCACGGTCGGATGATCTTTCGCCTTCGGATCGACCACGACCCGTGCCTCGAGAAAATCCGAATCACTGTTAAAATCACACCCACCCAACTTGTGGAGCCATTTCCATTCCTTTTGATGAACCAAGGCCGCATGCAAAGCCACAATCCCTCCTCCTTTCGCATACCAAGTCTCCACCTTCTTACGCTGTTTCTCATCCAGGAGCGAAGTCAGCTCGTTGGAGTTATTTAAAATGAGAACTTCATACCGGTCGAGAAGTGCGAGCAGATCTTTTGGAGTCTCGGTCACATCGACCTCCATTTTTAAATCATCAGAGAGTCGCGCCAACCAACCGCTGATCGCCGCCGTTTCCGGATGGCGATACCAACCTGTCCCTCCAAATACCAAGACTCTTTTTTGATAGCCCTCTGCGGGTACATCACCATCTTTAGGCTCATGAGCGATCAAGGATGTCACGGACATGCCAAGACAGAGGAACAGAAATGAAACCCGCAAAATCCGGGACATCGTAATAAAAAAGCGGTGCTTCATGGTATCAGTGAATCGAGGTCGATCACCAAACGTCGACCGCGCGATCGAAGTTTGCTCAAAACCCCAGGCGAGGTCTAGCTACTTTTGCCTGGCCCCAGGAGGCATTTGGACACCTGATTCCAAAGCGCTCCGTAGAATCGCTCGGGATCGAGACCGACCGGAAGTCCGGAAACACCACCATCTCCGACTTCCACAATCTTCCAGCTTCCGTCTTGAAGATGGGCCACATCGATGGTCATAAACAAGGAACTAAAGCGTGCCGCAACCATTTCCCAACGGTCAAGTTCATCCATCGCCGAAGGTGATTTCGTCTTGGGAGGCACCACGATTTCCCCCTTCCAGAAAAAGAGCCGCGTTTCCTCAATAATGGGCAAACCACGGACATCACTCCCCCCAATAGCCATAAGCCTCTCCCGGCACCATCCAGCCCCGCAAAATCACCCGCTGCTTATCACCAGAGTCGGAGAGACGCCCCAAGGCGGCGACCGCATCGCCGGATTCCACAGCCTCATGATCATACCTTTCCGTGCGAAAACCAATCGACCGAGCCGCCTCTTCTTCATAAGCAAATTCGGAATCAATCTTTCCGGGAGCAGACGGCTCTTCTGGAAACAGGATCAGTGGGACATTCATTTTCTTGAGCAGAACCCTACCTCTTCAAACGAGCGTTCGCAATCGTGATCCCAACACTTCCCGATAGGTCCCATCTATAAGTGGGCGATCATCCAGACCTGATAAAAACGAACAATTCTCGTAACGTTTCTACATTTCTATTTATTTTCCCAAGGAGGCTAGAGAACCCTCTTCTTCATTGCAATCCTGCCTTCTGACCAAGACCGGGGGTGGCTCGTCAAGAAAAAGGCATGGCAGCCGCACGAGTAAAGCGAGGAGGCCCGGGAGACCATGCTCCTTGACCGAGCCGAGAAGCGGGCCTCTTCAACTCCGCTTTATTTTCATTGGGTGAAGTTATCCAAGCGGCTCGGCTGCTTTTGGATGGAGGACCTTGAAGCCGCCTTTGGACCGGAGCAGAGGGGGGGGGAAAG
>CAJXVQ010000430.1 GCA_913060685.1 uncultured Verrucomicrobiales bacterium | reverse complement strand
ACACAGAGTAGATCGTCGGCAGCGTCAGATGTGTATAAGAGACAGCACCCACACTGTCGTTTACGATCGAATCACCCTCGCCACGGAAACGGCAACCGATACCGACCGAGACGGGATGACCGATAATTATGAGACGGCAAATGGCACCGACATCAACATCGATGACAGCACGCTTGATCAGGACGACGACGGACTCAGCAACCTTCAAGAGTATCTTGGCCAAAACGCCGACGGGATCGCGACCGGGTTTGGCCAAACCAAATCAGGAAATGCCGATGGCGATGGTGATCATTTGGACGACGGGGATGAACTCGCAGGATTACTGAACCCTTGGGCCAATGGTGAAAAAACGATCCCTCCCGGAGAAATCACCAATCCGAACCTGGCCGACTCTGATGGCGATGGCGTCAACGACGGAGCCGAAATCGCAGCAGGAACCAATCCAAACGCTCCGCCCCCAAACTCCGGCCCGACCTTTCCCTTTGCGGATCGCGATGGTGATCGTTACCGCGATGAAGCCGAAGTCGCTTTTGGCAGCGACCCCGACAACGCGACCTCAATCCCCGATCATCGCGGCGGGGCAACACGACCCAATGTTCTCGTGATCTATGCCGACGACCTTGGCTTTGGTGACATGTCGGCTTACGGCGATCTCTTTGGGACGACCAGCCCTTCACGCACGCCAAACCTTGATGCCCTGGCATCCGCCGGGGTTCTATTTACGCAAGCCCACTCCAGTAATGCGGTCTGCACACCCAGCCGCTATGCCCTTCTCACCGGAAAATACAACTGGCGTGAATTTGATGGGATCACTTTACACTATGGCGGAACGAAGGGTGGCCAGGAAGTCCCCCGCCCCGCTGATTTCACTCTCGCCGAGTATCTTAAGGAACATTCGTACGACACCGCCGCCTTCGGAAAGTGGCACCTTGGAGGGGCCTGGTATACTCGCACCGGATCTCGAATCACCGGTAATCCAAACAATCCGGCCACGATCGACTGGGCCCGTCCCATCGCGCATCATGCCGTCGCCCAAGGCTTCGACTCATTCAGCGGCCTCGCCGTGAGCATCAATGTCGGCCCCTATGTGTATTTACAGGACGACCGGGTCCAATTTTGGGATTCCTCCTTAAACGGCGGCACGGGAGCTTACCGTGACGCTTTGAATTCAGATCCATTCAGGTGGTTCACCACGACCGAACTGAACTCCACGGTCTTCGGCGGAAAAGACTCACGAGCCAGCCTTGGTGATCCAAACTACACCCAGATCGGGGCCGGCCCAAAATTAGTAAAAGACGTGGAAGAGTGGTTCTCGGAACGCGCAAGTTCCAATGACGAGGATCCTTTCTTTGCTTATGTTTCGCTCTATTCCCCCCACCTTCCTTGGGCCGTCACCCCTGAATTCCAAAACTCGGTTGGCTTTGACTACGGGGACTTCATGAAGGAGGTTGATGACCGTATCGGAAGAGTCATTACCGCCCTCGATGAAAATGGCTTTGGCGACAACACCATGGTCGTTTTCAGTAGTGACAACGGCCCTGAAAATCTCGCGATGAGCCGCTCGATCTCCAACAACCGGGATCCCAATGGACCTTTACGCGGAAATAAGCGCGACGTCTGGGAAGGCGGCACACGCGTTCCATTCGTTGTCCGGTGGCCCGGGCAGGCCGCTCCGGGCTTGGTGGTGGATGACTTGGTTTGGCAAGGTGACATCTTTGCCACCATCGCAGCATACCTTCGTCAGGAATTACCCAACGAAGTTGCTCCGGACGGCGAATCATTTCTCAATCTCATTCGTGGCCAGCGCAAGCCAAGTACGAAACGCCCTTCAGTCGTCATCTCATCGATTCGCGGCGACCTCGGATTAAAGACAACCGATGGTTGGAAGTTTATTGATGCCACGGGCGGAGGCAATGGCACTTCCTGGGATGCCGAAGACCGATCGATTCCCGGAGCAGCTGGAATCAATCAGGGCGTTCCCAAACAGCTTTTTGATCTCGCTCAAGATCTTGGAGAAGACCGTAATCTCATCGCTGATGCGGGAAATGATGCTTTGATAAGATCAATCCTCATCGACTTGGTCGGCTCTGACCTTCTGGGAGATCTCGACACCTATCGCAACCAGGGAACAGCGGCAAGATTTGGCCGTCAACCCGACAACGATGGCGACGGGATGAGCAACGAATACGAATTGGCAAAGAGTTTCGATCCCGATTGGCCACTCGATGCGGATCAAGATGCCGATAAGGACGGACAACGGAACAGAGCCGAAGAACGCGCTGGCACTGACCCACACAACCCCTCGGATTTCCTTAGGATTTTGGAATTTGATGAGAGTGGAGAGGAGATTTTGATCAGCTGGCCGAGTGTCACAGGAATCAACTATCGCGTCGCTTGGTCGACTGATCTCGTGACTTGGATTGATAGCTCGGACCATCCTGGCAATGGCTCCGAACTCACTGCGACCATCGACAAGATCGTCCTGCCCGAAGAAAGCCGCGTCTTCTTGCGAGTCTCAATCATCGAATAATCCCCATGTCCCCTCTTCGCCAACTCGTCCTAGCAACTTCTCTCGTCTTGGGAGCCACAGCCAATGAACGTCCCAACGTTATCCTCGTGATGGCCGACGACATGGGATGGGGTGATCCCTCCTACAACAATGGTTGGATCGATACCCCGGCTCTCGACGCCATGGCGGCCGAAGGCCTGAGGTTTGATCGCTTTTATTCCGCAAGCGCCGTTTGCTCGCCAACCCGGGGCAGCTGTCTCACGGGCCGTCATCC
Source organism: uncultured Verrucomicrobiales bacterium (assembly GCA_913060685.1). Lineage (GTDB taxonomy): Bacteria > Verrucomicrobiota > Verrucomicrobiia > Verrucomicrobiales > Akkermansiaceae > SW10. Next base: position 3,206 of record CAJXVQ010000430.1, on the reverse strand, counting down.
TCTGCGCCTGGGCATCACCAATGCCAATGCCGGGCGACTTGAAGCAGACGAAACTCCGCTCTCCGAGATCCTCGATGGAGTCGGTTATGCCACCGGACATTTTGGCAAATGGCATTTGGGAACTCTGACAACTCTCCGCAAAGATTCCAACAGAGGGGCGAACGGCAACACCAGTGTCTATTCACCGCCCTGGCAACACCAGTATGACGATAGCTTCGCGACCGAAGCCAAGGTGCCTACATTTCATCCAATGCGCCGGGCCGTCAACAGCCTCCCCGAACCGACCAGCTTCACCGACCCCAATTTCTACGGCACCTACTACTGGACCCCGCCGGCCAATCTCAATGCGGCCGAGGGGATCCCCGTCGATGTCACCGACAATCTCAGCGGTGATGACTCCCGTGTCATTATGGATCGTGCCATCCCCTTCATCCAGGATGCCGTCACTGATGGTGATCCCTTCTTTACGGTCATTTGGTTTCACACTCCGCACAAACCAGTGACAGATCCCGATGGTGTTTCCAACGTAGATTCGACGGAGGCCTACACCGACGCGATTGTCAATATGGACACGCAGATCGCGCGTCTCCGAGCCGAACTCGACACTCTTGGAGTCAGTCAGGATACCATGCTTTGGTTTTGCTCTGACAACGGACCTGAGAACGGTATTGGAAGCCCGGGTCCATTCAGGGAACGAAAGCGCAGCCTTCACGAAGGAGGAGTGCGCGTCCCGGGGGTTCTGGTTTGGCCCAGCAAAATACCAAGCGGACGTGTCACTGATTTTCCATCTGTCACCAGCGACTACTACCCCACCATTGTCGACTACCTCTGTCTCGAAGTACCTAATCAAAAGCCCCTCGATGGCATCTCACTACGCGGCGTCATTGAAAATACCGCGACCGTTCGCACCCAGCCCATCGGATTCAACTATTTGAGCAGCAGGTCGTGGGTGAATCAGCAATACAAGCTCATCTCTAAAGACAACGGTAATTCCTTCGAGCTCTACGATCTACTCAACGATTCCTCCGAACAATCAAACATCGCCGGTAGCAATCCCGGCATTGTTTCACAAATGACCGCTGAATTCCAAAGTTGGTCGACAGCGGTCGCAACAGACACGGAATACCTTCCGCCCATTCCTCAGGTAACCGTTGCTCTCACCACTGCCGAAAACATCGTAAGCAAAAGTTTCGAGGTCAGTATACTCTTCAGCGAAGAGGTCACCGGTCTTGAACTTGAGGACTTCGTCATTTCGAATGGTCTCGCCAGCACCCTGACAGGTGAAGTTGCCAGCTATACCCTCACCGTAACTCCCACCGAAAACGGACTGACCATGATTAACCTTCCTTCCGGAAGTGCGATCGGTCTTGATGAAACTCCCAACACGGCCTCGAACATCCTCACGGTGCAATTCGGCACGCCAAGCTCCGTCGATAGGGACATCCTAATCGATGATCATTTTGAGGATGACTTCGTCGCGAATTGGATCAGCCAAGGGAATCGTATTGGAGCGATTCACAACATCATCGAAGCAGGCTCTCTTCTCCAATCGGAAGTCCTCGCGACGGCTGGCAACACCAATCGAGGCATCGCAAGCACCGTGCCATTCGACCCGCTCGAGAGCAGTGGCTTTTCCCTGACTTTTGTCGTCGATTCCCTTGCCCAGACACCCGAGGTCAACGGACTGTTTCTTGGTATCGTTGGTGACAACTCTGTCTTCTATCGAGATGGAACGACGCGAAATTTCGGGCTGACTTTTTTTGGAATCGACGCTCGCACCAACAGCACCGGAGGATTTGGCCTCAACTTTGGTGACAACTTTGGCCCCACTGGAGCAGAGATGCGCTTGCACAGCGACGATCTTCAACTTGCCTCGCTCCAGGATGGCTTCACCGCCACAATTGCCGCCAATCCACTTGGGTGGCAGCTGGAGATTTCCGAAGTTCAAGACTTCGGAGGAACCCCAACCGTATTTGAACAGGACGGTTCGTGGACTGATTCGGGGACGACCTTCGACACTCTTTTTGAAAACGACTCCAGTTGGTTCGTGGTGACGAGTAATCAGAAACTCGCAACGGGCTCGCATCGAGTCGATTTTGATCGCATTCGTTTGGTTGGCGGCGGTGAATTGCCTCCTGAAATCGTGGAGATTTCAAAACAAGCCGAACAAGGCGGAGTCCGGATCATCTGGAAGACCATCGAGGGTCGTCGCTACCGAATCGAAAGGTCTTTCAATTTGGAATCCTGGACGGAGATTGGCGAAATCACCGCCACTCAAAATACAGCCACCTTTGAAGACCCCGCGATGGAGGGCGTGGATTCCCTCAGGTTCTACCGAATCCGCCTACTTTAGTTTTTCACTTTCATGGGAGGAGCAGGATTCGTCCTTGGCAGGACAACCGTCTCTTTGCTATCTCTTCGTCACCATCATTATGAACAGACGAAATTTCACTCAAGTTACCGGAGCGTCCCTTCTCGCTCTCGCCGGAGCCCCGGCCCTCGCTCAAGAAGCAGCCAAAGGAACTCCTTTCAAAGCAAAGTTCGGCCCCCATCCCGGCCTTCTTTTTGGAGGTGAGGGAAAGAAGCTTGGCTACCTCGACCAACTCAAACTTGGCTATGATCTCGGTTTCCGCGCCTGGGAAGACAACGGGCTTAAGGGCCAAAAGAACGAACTCATCGAAAAAATCGCCGAGTTCATGAAGGACAAGAAAATGGACCTCGGTGTTTGCGTGATCACCAGCGGAGCCGGAGCCATGTTCAACAAGCCGACCGATGAGCAGAAAGCAAGGATCAAGAAAGACCTGGAACGTGGTATCGAAGTCGCCAAAATCACCGGTCAGACCAACATGACGATGCTTCCAGGAGTTCGTGACGAGTCCATGACACGCGAAGAGCAAATCAAGGCCTCTGTCGACACCATGAAGATGTGCTGCGATATCGTCGAGGAGCATGGTATCATTCTCGCTCAAGAGCCTCTTTCTCATAACATCGGCGGCAAGCCGGTTCTCATTGAGTCCTTTGCCGACGGCCACCTTCTCTGCAAGTCGGTCAACCGCAAGTCCTGCAAACTCCTGGCCGACTTCTTCCACGAAGGCCAGATCGGTAATGGCGACAAGCTTATCCCGAATGCCGCCGCCGTTTGGGACCAGGTCAGCTACTGTCTCTTATACACATCTGACGCTGCCGACGATCTACTCTGTGTAGAT
>CAJXVQ010000429.1 GCA_913060685.1 uncultured Verrucomicrobiales bacterium | reverse complement strand
CGAGATCAGCCTCGGTCTCGTGGGCTCGGAGATGTGTATAAGAGACAGGGGTGAGAGCTCATTTTCGTGGAGCTTTGCCAGAACAAAGTGATCGATCTTGGTTTTTGCCCACGGGTCCTGGGTTGCGGGTGGCGTTGGATTGGTCAGTGGCTTGAAGGACCAAAAGGCGCGGTCGCTGTCGGTGACCTGCATCGCGAGTGGTTTGCTGCCATCTTTGACGAGGAGTGGTTTGTCATACGGGGCGCCCAGAGCGATCCACTTCTCGAAGTCGGCGATGAGGGTGTCGGAGAGCTTTGCTTTCTTGGGTGGCATTTCAGGCTCCTCCTCGTGGCGGAGAAGCTTGAGAAGGTAGCTCTCGGCTGGCTTCTCGAGATTGATGGCGTCATCGGTTTCGCCACCTTCGAGGAGGAGTTCGCGGGAGGACAGGTCGAGACCGGAGCGGGTTTTTTCGTCACCGTGGCACTTGAGGCAGTTGTCGACCAAAGTGGGGCGGATCGTCTTTTGAAAGAGGTCCGTTCCTGCCTTCATTCGTCCGGCGTGGTCTGTCGGAAGGGAGTCTCCGAAAGACGAGGAAGAAAGGAAGATGAAGGCGAGTCCGTGAAACAGTTTCGGCATATCCCCGTCACTCTCTCACACCGCGAGGGGGCTTGCACAGTCTGAAACCCGGGAGTGTTTTTGGCGAAAAGCGCAGGAATAGATCGCGTCTCATGTCCTTGCTGGGGTAGGAATCAGGGCACAAAATGATGGAGTTGATTCATGGAGCAGAGTGTCAGGTGGCCGAGATCGATGGCGTGAGATTGGCTGTGACCAAAATGGGCGGCCATTTGACCGCTGATTTTCGTTTGGGGGATCGGGTGGTTTCTCCGTATGCCCTGGCACCGTGGAAACCGGATGAGGTGGGTTCGGACCTGCCGGTGCTTTTGAGCCATCTTCGGGGTGATTTTCTGTGCCTGCCGTTTGGGCCGCAAGATGATGGGCCTCCTCATGGTGAATCTGCGAATGGGGAATGGCGGTCGGAGGAAGAAGAAATCCAAGGGGTTCATCTTGTGATGAAAACAGGCGACACCAAGGCATCGGTGAAGAAGAAAATCTCACTCCGTGAAGGTCACCGGGCTTTGTATATCGAACATGAGATTACCGGGCTGAGAGGAGAGTGGAGTTATGGAAGTCATCCGATTCTGGATTTTTCCACGGTGGAGGAAGGCCGGGTCTCGGTTTCTCCCTTTCGCTGGGCGAGTGTGAATCCAGGAGTCTTTTCCGATCCTGTGAATCGCGAATATCAGTCCCTGGAGCCCGGGGCAAAATTCGATGATCTCCGCGAGGTGCCACTCATGAACGGCGGGACGACCGATCTGACAAGATTCCCGGCAAGGCAGGGGTTTGATGATCTGGTAATGATGGTCAGTGAGGAGAGCGAAGCTCCCTTTGCCTGGACGGCCTGTGTGATGGACGGCTACGTTTGGTTTTCGCTCAAGAAAGCTGCTGACTTTCCCGCAACCTTGTTTTGGATTTCAAATGGTGGTCGTCATGGCGAACCATGGGCAGGGAATCATCAACGACGTCTGGGGTTGGAAGAGGTTTGCTCGTACTTTGCCGAAAATGTGAGCGAGTCACGGAAAAACCCTCTTGCCGGAGAAGGAATTCCAACGGTAAGAGAGTTTGATGGTTCTTGTGTATCGCTCAGGTTGATTCAAGGCGTGGCCGGGGTGTCGGAGGAGTTTGATTTGGTAAATGAGATCGTGCCGGAGGGTGACGGCAGGGTCACGTTGAGATCGGAAAGCGGAGTCGAAATCACGGTGCGGGTGGACTGGGGATTTTTGCGGAATTCTCCGGACGCCCCCTGAGCCTTCCCTCCTTTGGCGGAGCCACGTTCTTTTTGGTTTCGATGTCCCAGCTCGTCGGCGTGGCATTCCCCTCTGCCAGAACGCTGGCCCCCGGGCCACGAAACTGCGGCCAGTCACCGTGCGGGGCTCTCGCTTTCTTCTTGCGATTCTCCCGAGTGGGCCCGCTTAAAACCCATGGCGGGGATTGGCCGTGGATGCGGCAGGAGTTCTATCCTTCCACTCCTTTTGTCAAATGGCGGGGAAGAGTCGTCCGGAAGGTGAGACTTTTTTGAAGCAGATTCGAATCAATCATCAAACGACTGGTGTCTTGACATGTCGGGAACATAGTGAAAATTGAAGTTCTATCCATAATTCAACCATGTCTTCTCGAATTTCATTTGCTTGTACGATAATCCTCATACTGACCTCCGTCGCGTCGGGAGGAAATTGGGCCCATTGGAGGGGGCCTGCCGGGAACGGTTCCTCATCGGAAGCCAAGCCGCCTGTGGAATGGAGCGCGACCAAGAATGTGAAGTGGAAAGTTCCGGTCCCCGGGCGTGGCTCGGGTTCGCCGGTGGTTTGGGAAGACAAGGTCTTTGTCATCTCTGCGGTGGCCGCCGATGGCGGGAGGGGGTTTGACGGCGAGCGTCTCACCAAGCTGGACTTCAAGCTCTTCTGTTTTGATCGTGAGACTGGAAAGGTGCTTTGGGAGAAGACCTCTATTACTGCGACTCCCCACCAGGGGACGCACTCGACCAATGGCTTCGCCTCCGCCTCTCCATGCACGAACGGCAAGCATGTCTATGCGCATTTCGGATCCCGTGGACTCTATTGCTACACCATGGATGGTGAGCTTGTTTGGAAGAGGAATGACTTTGGGAAGATGGACACCCGCAACGACTTCGGAGAGGGGAGTTCTCCGACACTTGAAGGAGACAAGATCCTGGTCCCATGGGATCACGAAGGCCCCTCCTCTCTCTATGCTCTCAATTGCTTAACCGGCAAAACGATTTGGAAGACCGGGCGGGATGAACCGACCAATTGGTCGACGCCCTTTGTGGTCGCACATGATGGCATGAAACAAGTCGTCATGAACGGGCAGACTTGCATCCGGGGTTATGAACTTGAGACGGGCAAGGAATTGTGGCGCATTGCCGGGAAGGCGCAGCGGCCGGTCACCTCCGCAGTGGCCATCGATGATCTCGTCATCGTCGCCAGCGGCTTCCGGGGATCCTACGGGGGGGCGTTTCGCCTCGGTGGTCGAGGGGATCTCAAGGGAACAAAAAACGTCGCCTGGAGCTGGGAAAAGAATACCCCTGATCTCGCCTCGCCGCTCCTGTCCGGCAAGCTTCTCTACATGCACAAGGCCAAGTCCGGCGCGCTTTCTTGTGTGAATCCCCTTACCGGTGAAGCGTACTACACAGCTTCCAAAATCCCGGGCCTCTCCACTCTCTATGCTTCCCCGGTTTCTGCGAATGGACATGTTTATATCACCGGGCGCAGCGGAACCACCGTGGTCATCAAAGACAGCAAAAAACTGGAAATCGTTTCCACTAATTCATTGGACGAGGGGGTCGATGCCACTCCCGCCCCCGTTGACAATCAATTGTTCATCCGCGGTGAGCGGCACCTGTTTTGTATTGAGGCCAAAAAGTAGATTGATTACGGGTTGGAAATTGCTTTTGGCGGAATGTCGTCATTTGGCGGACCTGAAGCGCTTCATCGCGTTTATTGGATTGGAGGAAGGTTGCTGTCGGTGAGGGCTGGGCGGGTGGTCTCTTGTGAGAGGCCGGTTCCTGCCTTCATGTTACCGGCATTCTTCTCGGAAGCTCCTCCGGTGACATGTTTCCGGACAAAGTCTATGATCGCGGTTTCAGCTTCCTGCGTTGCTTCCTTGTTGCTCGCTACGAGTCCCATCAGAATGTGATTTTCTTTGCCGGGATATCCGGTGCTCGAACGGATCGCAACTTTCTCACTCACGCTGGAACCTATTTTAGCCATGATCTTATAAAATTCCGGAGTAGCGATGATTTTGTCTTCTTCCGAGTAAACGGCCAAGACCGGTGAGGTGATTTTTGAAAGGTCTGACTCCCGGCCAAGTTTTACCGCGGACATCATTGTGACAATTGCTTTCGAATTGTATTCTGAGGTGGCATAGCGCTCATGATTCTTGCTGACTGTTCCCGGGGGGTCATATTTGTTAAATTCTCCAACAGAGGCTCGAACGATCAATTTGCCCCAAGGACCGAGCGCGAATTCGCTAGTCCAATCTTTCAGGCCGAAATTTGGAGAGACCATGATCAAGGCATCGGGCGCCTCCTCTTGGGTTGCCGCCCAGGTTCCAAGCGGCGCGCCGGTCGAAAAGCCGATCACGACCACTTTCCTGCCAATCAGTCGTCCGATGCGGAGAGCTTCGATGGTATCATCAGCCCATTGTTGCAAGGTCGCATTTCCCAGTGCTTCGACATCCGCTTCATCTTCATAACCGTGACCAGCATAGCGCGTGTAAAAGACGTTCGCGCCAAACTTCGCTGCAATCCGGTCGATCGAGTCACCTTGAACCCGGTTGCTATCACTGAAGCCATGAAGATAGACAAATGAGATCGGGGTCACGACGTTCTGGTCACCAGCCCAGGCGATCCTCTTCCGCGTTTCAGGGATAAGTTGGGAGAACTGAAGCTCACTCTTCTCAAGATACAACGAAAGTCCACTGATAGCGGGAAGATCGTTCTCCCCAACGTCGACATCCGTTGACGCCCGCGGTCCCAGCAGGAAAATCAGCGCCAATGCGATCGCGCCATACAAGCCCCGTTTCAAAGCTTTTTTTAGGCAGTCCGGGTTTCATTGTTTGAAGCCTATATTTTGTTCAGGATTCTTGCGCGCGCTTCGGCCTGTTCAGTGTCGGTGATCAAAGACCGGCCTCGCAAGTGATCAATTTCGCGCAAGCGATCTTCCAGAGTCCTCGGGCCATTCGAGGTTCGGATTCTCCTGGCATGGATTCTTCGCATCGCCACGACGGTTAGGAGCGATCCGCCTATGGCTCCCACCAGTAAAAATCCGGGGAGTGTCGTTCCGCACCGAAGCGATGATTCATTGACGGTGATAGTTGGACTAAAGAGCTTCATTTGAATTGCTTGGTCTTGTTTTTATTGCGGTGGAGTGGACTGAGGCTGGTGTTCCTTTTGAGACTCTGTTGCGAACCCGTAGGCTCACACATCCCTGAGCGCTGGGCGAGCGCAGAATCCGGGTTGATGATGGTGGTCTCTCAGCTTCGTGTGAGCTTTGACGTTGTGCAGAAGTTCGGGCTAATTCATAAGCGAAGCTGATGGCATACAATCTTAAGTCCGTTAAGGCCCCAAAGCTCAGAGGACTGGGCTTACGTTTTTTCACGTTGCTGATGGAGAGGTCGTTCTTTCGCCAGTTCCTCTTGCCGGGTCTCCTCAAAAATGTCGGTGTGGTTGCGTTTCGAAAGCGTCAATCTCAGGCGACACCTACCTTCTTTCCCTTGGTCGAACCTCCGGAGCCACAGGAGCAAAAAACAAAAACGCGGCACGAAGTTGCGGAAGCTGTTGTTGCTAAGGAGCATGGGATCGAGTCCGTCCGGTTTCGTTTTTCCTCGATTGCGGACTATGCGACAGCATATCGGGATCAGAAGATTTCGCCGGTTGAGGTTGGCGAAAGGATCATTGCCACGATTGAATCGTCAAACCAGTTGGAGCCGCCTCTTCGAGCGGCAATTAAGAGTGAGACTGAAGACATCCGTCGCCAAGCCCTGGAGAGCGCGAGACGTCTCGCAGAAGGGAGCCCCCGTAGCATTCTCGAAGGTGTCCCGGTCGCCATTAAGGACGAGCTGGACATGCCGCCTTACACGACTCAGGTCGGCACGAGGTTTCTCGGGAAGGAGCCTGCGGTGGAAGATGCGACACCGGTTGCCAGGTTGCGTGCTGCGGGTGCCCTCCTGGTGGGTAAAACCAATATGTTTGAGATTGGGATATCTCCGACAGGCAATAGCACCATTCATGGGTTCGCCCGCAATCCATACAATCTGGATCATGATGCCGGCGGCTCATCGGGGGGGAGCGCCGCTTTGGTCGGCAGCGGCATCGTCCCGCTGGCCATCGGGGCCGATGGAGGTGGATCGATCCGGGTGCCTGCTGCGCACTGTGGAGT
>CAJXVQ010000428.1 GCA_913060685.1 uncultured Verrucomicrobiales bacterium | reverse complement strand
CTACACAGAGTAGATCGTCGGCAGCGTCAGATGTGTATAAGAGACAGATATCAGGCGGGTCAATACTCGGCATGCTTTCCCTTGTTTCGCCGGCTCACCGAAGTGGCAGCCCGGACAAAGTGGGCCAATATGGCCTACTTTCACATTGGCATGAGCCACTATCAGCTCAAGAACTGGAACAAGGCAATCGATTCGCTTTCACTCGTGGGAACTGAGATCGAGGACGCCGGTGAGGCCGGCGATGATCTTGGTCGTATTGAAATTGGTCAACGTTTCTACTCAAAAATCGTCGATGCCGATGTGCCGGTGATGCGTAAGCTTAATGTGCCGGTACAGGCGCTGGTTAAAGTCAGCAGCGGTGATGTCGAGACGATCACAGGAGTGCCCGTCCCTGGCAAAAAGAATGAGATGCTGACTTCGGCACCAACAGCGCTGGGAGCCCCGAAACCTGGCGACGGTGTCTTGCAGATGGTTGGCGGTGATACCCTGGAAGTGACCTACGTTGATGACAGCACCCTCGATGGTAGGAAGGGAGTGTCTCGCACTGGCAAGGTGCGCGCTGTGAGCACGGGGACAATCGGATTTTTCCTCGGTGACAATTCCACTCCGGCCTACATCGCTTATCCGGGTGAACCACAGGTCCTGATGTTGCGCGATGCCGATTTGGATACTTCGCCGGGGGCCGAGAAGATAACCCTGACGGTGAAGTCGTATTATAAAGTTGAGGCGGCAGCTGCTGCAGAAGACGAGGAGAAGGGAATGCTGGATATTTTCTCCCTCGAGGCTGAGGACGAGGAGGTTTGGAAGGAGCGCGACAGCGTTACCGTTACGCTTACCGAGACCGGCGGGGGGGCCGTGATCCGCTCCGGTGTTTTCGTAGGCAAGGTCACTCTCGCTCCAATCGAAGACGGTGTCACCCCGAAATCGGATGACGCCATTCTCCACTGCGATGAACTCGATGAACTGTCGGTGACTTATACTGACGAAGTTCACCTCTACGGCAACGAGTCGCGTGTCAGTGAGTCTCGTATCAAGGTTTCCGGCTCGGTGAATTCCGGAGTGACGGCGGATCAGTTCGTCGTGTTCGAGGAGCTTCTCAAGGCCCGTAAGGGATCGGTGGAAGCCGAAGCACTCGCGGGCTTGGGTGAAATTTACAAGGACATGGGACTTGATCAGCGAGCTTCCCAGCGTGCGACCGAAGCGTTGGCGAAGGTCAATCCGATCATTATGAACCGGCTGAAACTACCCGGTGATATTGTCGAGAATGCTTTCCGCCTGAAGTGGGAGTGTGAGCTTCTCAAGGATGACTTTGATTCCGCGACCTCGACCTGTTTGGCATTCAATCGGCTCTATCCCGAGTCCGTGCTCGCCGACAAGGCCTTGATGACTCTCGGCCGTAGCCTCACCGACAAGGGAGATTTTGATAAGGCCGTCGATGTGTATCAAAGAGTTCTGGAATTGGAGAACCCGATCTCGGCAGCCGAGGCTCAGTTCCGCATTGGTGAGACCCTGCAACAACGCGCGGTCGATGCCATTGAAGAAGCCGATGCTCACAACAGTAAATGGGGCAAGGCCGGGTTGTCGAAAGCGACCGCCCTGCAAAACGCGATGGGTCCTGCTGTCGCCGCTTACCGCAAAACATACGAACGGTATCCCGAGAGTTCCTACGCCGCTGATGCCCTTGGCAAGGTGGTTCGCCACTACGTCGATACCGAGGCCTTCGCGCAAGCTGCTGAATTGTTAGAGAGTGTCTTTAGCGATTACCCTGATGCCGCCTTCCTCGATGAGATGCTCATGCTGTGGGCGAATATTGGCTACCGCATGGATGACAAGGAAACAGCCAAGGTGAAGCTTCGTAAACTGATCTTTGACTACCCGACCAGCAAGCATGTCACCGAGGCCAGAAAGAAGTTGGCCGGGTTGGAAGCTGAAGAAGGGGAATAGGGCGAGCAAATGGAATTCAGCACATTGATCAATTTGAAAAGTATGAGGCGCACTAGATTAGCCATTCAGGCATCGCTTGGATTCGTTGCCTTGGTCGCGTTTCCGGATGCCCATGCCCAGACTTTTGATGAAAAACGGGCCGCCATTGCCTCTTCAGTGGAAACGCAACCGGAGGCCGCGATTCTTGAACTCCTAAAGGCCGGGATCGCTGAAGGCAAACCAACGCAGGCGGTCGCGGAAACGCGTCGGTGGATGCGCCAGAATATTCCGGTCAACCCGATGCTGCTCTATCTTGCCGGTCGTTCCGCGGAGTTAAGTGGGGATGCCCGCGGAGCCGCAGCACTTTATCAGCAGTTTTTGAAGAAGGCGGATCCCAAGGCAGAGAGCACCGGATTGGCGGTCATTGCGGCTCATTCACTTCTTAAAGATCAACTGAACGATCTCAGTTCGGCGTATTCCTTCAATCGTTCCACCGTGAACCGACTTGCGGGAAATGGATACGCACGACAGTTCGATCAATGGTTCCTTGCCGAAGCAATGAAACGCAAGGATGCCGTCGCGGTCGCCAAGCGGTTGCATGCCCTGATCAAGGCCGGGATTTCTGACGATCTGTTGGTGACCTACTACGACTCGTATTTCCGTTGGCTGCTGGCGCAGTCGGACGTCTATGTTGAACAACCGGGAGTCGTGCTCTCGACCGATGAACTGGTGGTGGCTTGCAAGGAACTGTCAGCAGCGATGACGGTCAACGAGGAGCTGGCTTTACGGCTTGATTGGGCCGTCTCGGTCAGGGGCTACAATTCGGCGAAGCTTGCCGACAAGGAAGTCGCCCCGCCGATCGCCGAGGCGAAGGCTTTGCTGGCGAAGTATCCGCGATACGCCCAGTGGGTGCAGACGGGGTGGGCCGGCGGCGGTAACGGGCAATACTACCAAGGCGATGTCGCGAAATACTGGCCGCATGAGATCGACGCCAAATTGGCTCCAGTGGTGGCTGCGGCAGCGAAACTGCCCCCTCTTCAACTCGCCGGTCTCCTGCAATCATGGCGCACCGGATATTACAGCAAGAAGGAGCTGCGCCCCCTCGAGGTCAAGGCGGTTCGCGACTTCGTGATGGCCAACCCGGCGCTGATGAACAGCCGGTCGGGCGTGCTCTTACTGGCGAAACCTTGGAACCAATTGACGCCCGCGGAGGCACAGAAACTGGCCCCGCTGCTTGAACAGAATTCGTATCCGGAAGCCGCTCTGGTCCGCGCCATCGCAGCCGGTGGCGAAGCGAAGGACCTCGACAAAATGATCGCCTGCTTGATCGGACCCGAGGTTTGGCGTCTTGGTGCCAGGGAACTGGATGGTCGCGACGCGGATCAGCTCTGGCACTATGCCGGGAAACCAGGTGGTAACCCGGTGCGTGATCAGAAGGTCTTGGAGGTCAAGGCGGTTGGCGAGAAGATCACGGCTGCCGCTCTGCCGAAGGAGGCCACGCCAGCGCAGCGTCTCAGCTTGTTCAACAAACTCTGGGCGGACTATCGCTCGGCTCGGCCGAAGATTCCGGGCGTTCTCGGTCAGCTCAAGCCCTTGCTGCCGCTCACCCCCGAGGCGATCCCCGTTCTGCTCAAGGATGCCAGCCCGGAGGCGCTATTGTTGGCCCGCGATGCTCTGGCTGCCGGGGTATCGGGTCCCGATCCGGTTTGGAAGGAGCTCGAGGCCGCTAACAAGGTGAACGTTTCCAGCTATGCCCCGGGGATTCTTTATCTCGCAGCTCGTCATGCGGGTGGCAGCGTGACCGAATTGAAGAAGCGCCATCCGCAGAAGTGCGTGCCGCATCCGCTCGAAGCGGCCATGCGCCAATCGGTGACTGACGATCTCAAGCAGAACAAACTCGAAGCGTGGCAGGTGATCGCATGGGTCAACATGCAGTATCCCGAGGATAATACCGAACAGGTCAAGCTGGTGCAGGCTCTGTCGAAATCGCCTCTCTGGAAGACGATGCCTTTCGAGGTGCATTACGCCGTGCGGGAGTGGTTCCAAAAGGACGTGATGACGCCAGGCCAGGCGGCCTTGGTTGATGCCGCCGACCCCGAGCTGGTGTGCAAGGATCTACTCGCGCTCAAGAAAGAGCCGGAGACTCCGGAAGAGATCAAGAAGAAGGCGGAGGCTGCGAAGGCGGATCCGGAAGCGGCTGCGGGTTTGGCTGCCGAGATGGCGAAGGCTGATGTGGCGGTGGCGGTGCTCGCGCTGGAATCAACCCTCGGGAAATTGCGTAAGTCGCCCGTGCGGATCGTGATCCCGGATGCGGCACTGGAAAGTCTCGCCACGCTTACCCCGGAGGTTTTCGACGATGCCAAGGCCCAGGAGTTGATCCTTCAGATTGTCGATGATCTCAAGGTCGCTCCGCCCGCGAGCAACTTTGGCTACCGACTCCTCGAAGCACTGATCAAGAACCCGGATCCGCAGCTGCTCCACCGCGCCGCTCCCTTTCTCTGGGAGCACACGAACCGGCACAATCACGGATTTCCAAAGATCAAGGAACTGATGCAGTCGCAGATAAATTTATCTCCTTCCGCGGCAAGTGCACTGGCCAGTGTCGGATTGGATGCCTTTACTCGCCACCGGGGGCATAGCTATTTCATGCGTGATACCGATATTCCGCTCCTCAAATCAATCCGTGGCAATGCTGCGATGAAGATGGGTCTCATCGTGATTCCAGTGGCGAAGGGGCATCCCGCCTACCCGGTCTATCAATCACAAGGCGACTGGATTACCGGTAACGAGGATGCGGCATGGGATTTGTTAAATGAAAACTGGGAGGCGTTCATGCCGATCTATCGCGAGTTCTCGATGCCGTATTTAAAGTGGGCTCTGACGCGGGTGATCTACAGTCGCGACGAGGAGCGTCAGGAGACACTCGTCAAGGTCCTGATTGGCTGGGCCGGTGAAGCCGGAACTCCCCTCAGCCTGAATGAGAGGGTGGAGATCGAGATCGCCTACGGCGATATTGCGATGCAACGAGGCCAGGTGCGGCAGGCACATGAGATTTTCACCCGTATCCAGAAAAATGAAGCCTACAAAGATATCCCGATTCGGCACCGTGCTACGCTACGGCGCGCCGATGCCGAGCGCATTGCCAAGAACTTCGACGGCGCGCTGCAAACACTCTCCCAGCTCGAGCTTGAGCGTGTGCCCGAGATCTGGACAGACACGCGATACTCCCGCGCCGTGGTGCATTACGATATGGAGGAATTTGAGGATGCCAAAGATGACATCGATTCCATTCTGACGCGTGAAGCCAACCATGCCGACGCCAAGATTTTGTTAGGTAAGGTTCAGCTGAAACGTCAGAAGTTGATGGAGGCCACAGAAGTCGAACTCGGCTCCACCAGTAAACAGAAATCGATCGTCCCTGGAGAAAAGCTCAAGGTGACTCTCAATGATCCGACTCTTGCCGTCTCCGGTGCGGGAAGCGAAATCGAGGTGGTGGTTTGGGCTGACTCGGGCGACAAAGAGACCTTTTTCCTGCGCCAGTTCGGTGACCAGAAAACCAAATTCCGTGGTGAGCTTGAAACATCTCTCGGCGCACCGATACCGGGCGACAAGACCTTGCAGGTGATTGGTGATGATCAGATTTTCTATGCTTATTCAGAACGCTTCCGTAAGCGGATGAACGACATTCCGGAGCAACGCGGAGGCCCGATCACCGTCGCTTCGGACGCTGTCATGATGGCATCGGCCCGCAAGCTACTCACCCAGGAGGAACAGCGCTTGCTCGATATGGAGAAACTGATCGCCGAGATTGAGGCAAAGGGATCTCGTAATGCTGAGGCAACGGCAAAGGCACGGATGGCGGCCGAATCTCTCGATGCGAATGTGCGCGCAGAAGAAGAGCCAGACCCGGAGGTGGAATTTCAAAAGCAGATCGCTAAAATCGTCAAGCCAGGTAACCCAATTAACGTAAGGGTGATCGATCCCGACCGCAGTCGCACTGCTGAGGTTGACGAGTTGGTCGTCAGCGTGGCGAGCTCCAGTGGCTGTCTCTTATACACATCTCCGAGCCCACGAGACCGAGGCTGATCTC
>CAJXVQ010000427.1 GCA_913060685.1 uncultured Verrucomicrobiales bacterium | reverse complement strand
AGATCAGCCTCGGTCTCGTGGGCTCGGAGATGTGTATAAGAGACAGGGACAGGCTCGCCGGAAATCTTGTCGGCAATCCGCGGCTCCATAAAGATCCGCTCGGATCGAACTTCCACCCCATCGGGGACCTCGACCACTGAGATTCCGTAGTCAGCCAGAGTCAGTTTTTCTGAATCAAAAGAAGCCTCTTCCTGAAGCAAAAGAGCATTGGCCTTCCCCTTGAGATCGAGAACTTTTTGGAGTCGTTTCAACGGGAGAAAAACCGACGAGGGCGGCACTTGCGTTTGCGCAAGACTGAAGCGCCCAAATTCCTCATCGGTCAGGACTTTGGCAATTTGAATCCGCAGCGATGAAACCGATTCGCTTTCGCCCGAAAGCGGCGCATCGCGCGAAATGAGCCCCGGCTTTTGAAGACGAACCACTGCCGAATCGCCTTCCTTCAAATCCAGCGCCCTCGCCAAGGGCCCGCTAATCGCGGCATCGAAGTTCTCGAGCGAAACCGTGGTCTCCTTTGGCGCAAATTCCCAAAAGTCATCGGACACCCCCATCACCTGGACCTGTCCCTCGGCCCGGTCCTCGACATTCACCTGTCCCTTGAGATAGAGCAAGGCCGACCCGCCGTTGCGGGTCGCAAGGTCATCCAAGAAGAAGCGCTCACCTCCTGTAAAAATCTTCGCCACCTTTCCCGTCCTCAGTTCGGCCGAGCGCGTCAGGCTATGCTGCACCGAGTCACCGGCCATCAACGCGCCCAGAAGAACCATCGCTCCCACCGCCGCCCCCGCGAGCACCCCAAAATAGGCCGCTCGATAGTGGCGAATCCCTTTCCATATAAACCCAAGGCTCTTCATGATCGCGGCGTGACTATAGTGGGTTTCATCTCACTGGCAAGAGAGCCTAAATCTTCCATTCCCGTGCTAAATTTCATTTGATTCCTTGTGAAAGCTTGAGTTCAAATCTCTCCTGCAAGTGAGAGAACCTTGTCCCTGAGTTCCCTCGACATCCAGAAACCGCCCTCAGACCCAAGCCGATCGATCAGTGGTGAGATCGACGGGATACAATCTTGTGATTTGGCTTGTAACAGGATTCCAAGGATGCCCATGCACCGCAAACCAAGGTCAGAGGCGACGAGACGACCAGCTCGTTCATCAATAAGAAGCGCGTTAGCTTGGCGTTCCAGCGCTAGCGAAATTGCTTCGACCTCGCCTTGATGGATCTTGTGATTCTTTTGTAAATCTGGAGGAATATTTTTGATCCCAACGATTTCAATGAAACTCGGAAAAATCAGGCCAAGAAATCGAGAATCAAATTTGGACAATCGCTCGAACTCAGCTCTCACCATGATCGGAGCGCAAATTTCACCAAACAACTCTGGAAGCAAAGACTCCTGCTCCAATAGGCAGAGATTCAAAATCACCGAAGTGTCAGTAACGACAATCACGCAGGAAAGAGGGTATCAAGGGAGGCTAAATCCTCATCTAAAGACTCCTCAGAAAAGACTGAAATTTTCCGATGGAGAAGCTCCCGATCCATCTCTTTCTGATCGAGTCCCGCCAATCGAGCGGCGACAGGCCGGGAAATCCGACCAGCCGCGAAGAGACCGCACGCGAGATCCAAGCGGAGATCCGCTTCACTGAAATCGAGCAGCGCAGGGTCATCTGGTAACGTAATCGTCATGCTTCCACGATACCCAGAGAACCCAATCGAAGCAATTTGTATTTCCCATTCGAATCATCTCGTGAGCGCAAGGCTTATCGATAGCGACGAATCCCTCTCCAAATAAACCCGAGGCTCTTCAATGGCGGAAGTATATGGCGCGAAACTCAAAGAGCAAACCCAAGGAGGGACGGTCTCCAGATCGTCCCATCAACCGGGAAGGCACTCAGGAGAGAGCCTTTCCTACTTCCCGGCAGCGACCACCTCCGCCAACCCTTTCAAAAACACCTTCGGGCCCAGCAACTCGGGAAGAATCACCCACTCCGCATTGGGATCAGCGGGAGCCAAAATATCAGTCGGAATCGAAAATCTTCCAAATCTCTTCAACTCGGCTGCAATCGCAGGATCCCGACTTGTATGATCCGCCTTGATCATGATGACCTCGTGTTGCGTCAGCTTCTCGCGAACGAGCGGATCGCCGAGCACGCGCGCCTCGTTCACTTGGGAAATGAGGCCCCAATCCGCCTTGAAATTGAGCCAGACCACCTTCCCTTCCAGACGGGCTTTCTCAAAACAATCCGGCTCCCATTTGCGCCACTCGATTTGATAGGGCGGAACACAAAGTTCACGTTTGGGGCGGCTTGAAGGATCATCCAACCTCCACCACATCACAGCCGTCAGGGCCAATAGCCCGGCGACCATGAAGGGAAAGAAGCTCATTGCTCACGAACTACTTGCTGGCCGCGACGGCCTGCTCCAATGCCTCCAGCGCTTCCGCAGCACCGAAAATCTCGGGCATTTGGATCGCCGCGGCATCCGGATCTGCGGGGAAGATCAGATTTGTCGGTAGTCCGACCCGGCCATAGCGGCGGAGATCAACACTGATCGCCTCGGTCCGGGCGGTGTTGTCAGCCTTGACCAACATAACGTTGAGTTCCTTGAGACGTTCGAGCACTTTCTTATCTGAGAACACACGGCCCTCATTTGCTTTACAACTCAGTCACCAATCAGCGGTGTAATCGATCCATATAATTCGCTTCTTGGGTCGGGAAACTTCAACAATACCCGGATACCACTCATTCCATGCCAAACCGGGTTTGGGAGGCTGGGCCGTGCTGAAGGCCCATGCCAAACCGCTCACAAGGAAGAGACCACCAACGCCATAACCCGTGACCATGCGCTTGGTTTTGGCAGTCACGATCGTGCCCCAACGTCCGTAGATGTAGCAACCAAGAGCAATCAGGGTGAGCGCGAAGAGGAAGTAGTTGAAGTGATCCTCACCGACCAACTTGAGATAACTCTTCAGGAAGAAAATGACGGTCGCAAAAACAAGGAACGCCATGATCTGCTTGAAGCTCTCCATCCAGGCACCTGGACGGGGAAGCTTCTTAATGAGCTTCGGAAAGAAGGAAAGAAGGACGTATGGAGAGGCGATTCCCAAACCAAAAACGGTGAAGATAAAGAAGGAAGTCAGCTTGTCCTGAGAGAGCGCAAACGTCATCACGGCTCCCAAAAAGGGACCGGAGCAGGGAGTCGCGATCAGAGTGGTCAACACTCCGGAGAAGAAGGAGCCGGAGTATCCTTTCTTAGCCTGAAGCTCGCCACCGACACTCGTCATACTGGTACCAATCTCGAAGAGGCCATATAGATTCAACCCCATCACGAAGAGCAGGATGATAATGAACCCCAGGAAAACAGGATTTGAAAGTTGCTGCCCCCAATCCAGTTGGAGCGAGATGATAATACTGGAAAGAATCCACATTGTGACCAAGAGACCCAAGCCAAAGACCAAACCATGAATCTTGATCTTCCCCTCATCCTCCCCGGCCTGAGCGACAAAACCCATGACCTTCAAGCCAAGCACCGGAAAGACGCACGGCATCAAATTTAGAATCAATCCACCAAGGAAAACAAGCGGCAGAGCGGTCCAAAAAGTGACCTTCTTTTCGACTGCTCCCCCTAAAAGAACGTAATCCGGACGAGCTTCGGCATCGTAGACTTCCAGACCAGCCTTACGGTCCTCTGCGGTCGCCGGGATAAAAGCCGAGACGCTTTCACCTGATTCGCTGATGTCGGCATCCGGACTCAGGCTTGTTTTGATCGGGATGCTGCTGGGACCAAACTCTGTTTCAAAGGTCAGTAAGCCCGTGAGCGAATCCAGTGCTTGACCTGCGTCAATATAGAGATCCTCGTTCCCTTCGTTTCGGGCGAGTGTGAGAATGATACCATCCTTGATCTTCTCGATTTTCTGGGTGGCTTGCGAATCGATCTGTTTGTCGTCTGAGAAAAAGTAGATCGGATCGTTCACCTCAAGTCCCTGGGGATGAAGAACTTCAAGCGTTATGATGTTCTTCGTCTCCGTTGCGATCGCTCCCCATGCTGATGCGTCCTGCGGTAGCTTGGTAGAAGCCTCTGAAAATAATTCTTCGCGTGCTTCGATAAAGTCGGTCTCATCACCCGTCTTGATCGCGAAGGAAAATTCCTGATTGCCCTGGATACAGGTCGCATCACATTCCTGCCAATTGAAGGTCCCTTTAATGGTGAAATCATTCCCTTTCTCCAAATCACTTCCGGCGTCGATCTGCACTAAAAAGGTGACTTTTCCTTCATAGCCATAGCTGATCGCTTCGGTTCCGGTTGCACTCGATTTGAGCGCCGTCGGAACCGGAAATTTAAGCTCACTCGCAGTGAATCCATCCGGCAACTCCCACTCAACAGACGGTGGATCACCAATGACCCCCGCGTTTTTGTAATAGGCATGGTAATGCGGTTGCAGATCGAGCGTAAACGCCACCCGGAAAAAGTCTCCCGGCTCCACGGCCGTGGATTCCGGCGTGATCGTCGCGCTTGTTTCCTTTTGAAAGAGAGGGCTGTCTCCGAAAGGATCCTGCCCCAAGGCGAGGGGCATCAGGAAGACGGTGAGGAGGAAAGTAAGAGCTCGATGCATCATTTGATTTCGTGGATTGTCCGTGGGAGAGGAACTGGCGAAGTTTGTTCCCCATTATTTTCATCAGGGAAGCGGAAGCAAGCCTCCCCTTTGTCCCGACAAGGCTGCGGCGGCACAAAATGGCATCTCCGCAGGCTTTCACAAGCTTCCCGAACAAAACCTAAAAGAGAACTCCGGACTGGAGCCGTTTCCGCCTCCCGTGCAGACTCCCGCCATGCGACTCACCGTGCACGGAAAGCACTTCCATCTCGATGGAAGACCGCACTTCCTGCGCACCGTGTCCTACGGGCCGTTTCCGCCTGACACCGGACACTCTCCGGACAAGGATTTCCCTCGGATCAGAAGAAGCGGATTTGACTCAATCCGCCTCTACGCCCTGCCTGACAAGGCTCTCCTCGATTCTGCTGCCGAGAACGACCTCATCGTCATCGCCACCCACGCCTGGGGCCACGGCTGTGACTTTTTGCGCGAAAATCCCTCTCTTCTCGAGGACGCCCGTCGCACCCTCACCGACTGGCTTGCCGTCCACAAAAACCATTCCGGCCTGGGGGCCGTCCTGGTTGGCAATGAAATCCCTTCCGACATGGCCCGTTGGATGACTCCCTGGAAAGTCAACCGCGCCCTCGACGCTCTCATCCGCGATGCCCAACGCACCGCCCCCGGCCTCCCCATCGCCTACGCCAATTTTCCCACGACCGAATACCTCGAGCCACCCTCGGCCGACTTCACCGCCTTCAATATCTACCTAGAGGAAGACGAATCCCTCGCCAACTACCTTCCCCGCCTCCATCACCTCGCCGGCGACCGCCCCATCTTCCTCACCGAGTTCGGCCTCGATACCACCCGGAATTCCGAAGAAGCGCAAGCCACTCTCCTTCCAAACGCCCTCCGCCTCGCCCGCGAAGCCGGTCTCGCCGGAGCCACCCTCTACGCCTGGTCCGACCACTGGCTCAACAACGGCCGCGTCATGGATGACTGGTCCTTCGGCCTCCTCCGCCGTGATGGCTCGGAAAAGCCAGCCCTTTCCGCCATCCGGGACACCATCCTCCCGGAGCCCCTCCCGGAAAATCCGCCAAGATTTTCCGTAATCATCTGCACTCGTAACGGTGCCGACCGACTCGACGCCTGCCTCGACGCCTGCCGCCAGATCGACTACCCCGACTTCGAAATCATCGTCGTCAATGACGGCTCCACCGATGGCACCGCCGCCTTCCCTGACCGCCAAAAAGGCCTTCGCGTTTTCCACCTCGAACCCTCCGGCCTCTCCGCCGCCCGTAACTACGGAGCCAAACACGCCAGCGGCGAAATCCTTGCTTTCACCGACGATGACTGCCGCCCCGACGAACAATGGCTCACCTGGCTCGCCCGGGCCTACGCCGAAAGCCCCCACTCCGCCATTGGTCTGTCTCTTAT
>CAJXVQ010000426.1 GCA_913060685.1 uncultured Verrucomicrobiales bacterium | reverse complement strand
AGCCTCGGTCTCGTGGGCTCGGAGATGTGTATAAGAGACAGGGGTAGCAACAAACCCTTTGAAAAACCTTTCCGCCCAGCGTCGGAGCTGAATGCGGATGCCAATGAGGTGCTTGATGAAATCATAGCCAAGGCACTGCGCTTCGATCCTTCGGAGCGTTTTCAGAATGCAATGGAAATGCTTGATGCACTAGAGGCATGGAAGCCGGGAATCCCCCAGATCGGATCAAAAAATATCAGCGCCGACTTCTCCAAGGCAGCGCTTGGAGCCGAACACTCTTCACCAAACCGACGTAATGGAGAAAAGCTTGCAAAAAATGCACTTGAGATGAAGCAGGCCGGACGGCTTGCCGATGCGGCTGACCTAATGGAGGAGGCCTTCAACAAGTGGCCTGACCTTCGGCATAAGTTCGCCCCGCAAGTAAGGCTGTGGCGTTGCGGAATCTCAATGTGATCTAAACTTTTATGAGTAGCGAACTTTCAACACCAAACTGCCCGCCTCTGATGGCGGCCTGTAAACTTTACCTCTACGAGAAAAATATTTTCCGGGTAACCGAGCTTCCCGTAGATGCTACAGCAAAAGACGTCAGTCGTCAGGCACAGAAGCAGCAAATGCTTGCGGAAATGGGTAGTAATACGGCTGCCGCAAAGACGTCATTTGCTCTGCTCCAAGCTCCGGATGAAGACCAAGTCCGCGAGGCACTTGCCCGCATGAAGACGCCAGAAGATCGATTCGTAGATGAGTTCTTCTGGTTCTGGCCAGAGGAGTTTGGAAAAAGTAGCACTGACCCTGCAATCCAAGCAATCCTCTCAGGCAACTCTGACCAAGCTGCTAAAATCTGGAGAGAACGTGAGAAGGAAGATTCTTTCACGGCTATTCACAATCTTGCTGTCATGTTCCACATGACCGCAATAGATTGGACAATTCATCAGTTAACAAAAGTTATAGCAGAAAAGGACCTCGACGAGATAAAAGGATACTGGCAACGATCCTTCGAACGATGGGAAAAGGTCGCGGAAATGGAGGAGATATGGGACTGCATGAAAGGCCGCGTAAAGTCCATGAACGATGAAGCACTAACCACAGGCTTCGTCCGCCGATTCCGGGATGAACTTCCAATGGCCCTTGATCGCGTCAATGCGGAAGCGGCCCTGGCTTTTGCGGAGAAGCGGGACATGGAATGGGCTAAATACCATGTTCGCCTGATGAATGAAACTCACCAAGGACTAGATGATGTCGAGGCAACTGCCGAACTTGTGCTTGAGCCAACCAGGAAAAGAGTTCGACAATACTTGAACTCGGCAGAACAGGAGGGAGAAAATTCCCCTGAACGTGGCGCAGAACTCGCCATGCATATGCTTTCAAAGTGTAAGCCATCGTTGGAAATTTACGATCTCTTTCATGGAAAGGAAGTCCACCAGAGGGCAGATCTCTTCGACGAGGTGGCTTCTATTGCCACCAGTTTGGCGATTGGCTATCAGCTTGAAACAGAAGACGATATTGATTTTGTAAAGGTTCTCAATACGGCTCTCGATTTCGCAAGCGGAGCTTCAGTGCGAGAAAAAATTATTCATAATATTTCTATTGGGGAGGACAATCTAGAGAGTCAAAAATTCAAACCGATCTTTGATAAACTCAAACACCTGTCAGAATCCGACTATGACCCGAAACAGCGGCTTAAGAGGGTTAAAGTCCAGATCCTACCCTTGCTGCCCTCCTTAGCACAGGCATCTGAAAATGACTCCAAGGCCTTCAATGCCCTGGTCGATTCAATTGCGATCACATTGCGAGAAATCTCCATTGCTTCCCACAACGAGGAAAATGATGTTACCACTGCAGAATCTGCGATTCAGATTGCGTTAAGATTAGCCAAGTCGGTGGATCTAAAAACCCGGCTTCGTGCTGATGCTGCGGAGGTTAACAAAAGCGTCCAAGATTCCGCATGCCATTTTTGTGGTTCCTCCGGATGCAAACCAGAGACTTCACTGGATATTTCGATGTTTGGTGAAGTAACCCGAAGCTACGAGCAGGTCAATTTTCGCACAACTACCATTAGAATTCCACGTTGTAAGGTATGTGAACGAAAACATTCCGAAGCCGGAAAATTAGGATGTGGATTGGCATTAATTGCGATCTTCGTTGGAGCGCTGTTCGGAGGGGCCAGGAATTGGGGAGGAGGCATGTTCGTTGGCTGTATCGTCGGACTGTTGATACATTTTCTCGTTACAACCATTGCGAGGATTTTAAACGGCTACAACAAGTTTCACAAATATCCTGCAATCGTCACTATGACGAAGAAGGGTTGGCAAGTAGGCGATAAGCCAGGTTAAACACAAAAAATCATGAAAATACCCCCAGAGATAGATCTTAAGAAGATTGCCCTCCCGGATGCAGGAGAGCTCGCCTCCGAACTATTGAAGCAACATCCGGAAAGCGCAGCAGGCGCAAATGCGGAGCATATCGCCTCAACCCAAAGGATGATGCAGAAGGCTCTTATCTCCCTGACGAACGAGTGTTGGCGAGCCGCAGGCCTTGTAATGGATCCGGAGACGGGTGAGGCGAAGGAAGCATTGACCACGGAATTGAAGCGTCTTGGCTCGGCCTTGGAGCGGATGGGGGAAACTCTGACGGAACTGGGAATCAACGTGATCGACCGCACCGGAGAGGCTTTCAACCCCGGCTTACCAGATCAGGTGATTACCGAGGAACCGAAAGTGGGGCTCAGCACGGAGCAGATCACCCGTACGATCAAACCCACGATTATCTGGCAGAAGGTGATGGTGCAGCGTGGTGAAATCGAGATCGCTGTTCCCGCAACTAAATAAAATTCAATAAATATATATCATGAGTAGAAGCACAATAGACTTTGGGATCGACCTCGGAACCACGAACAGCGCGATCTCCGTCCTCGACGGGATCGAACCGCAGGTGATCAAGAATACAAAAGACCAAGACACCACTCCCTCCGCCATTTGGATCAATAAAAAGGAAGTGGTCAGGGTGGGGCCTCAGGCGAAAGACGCTATTATCCGAGAGAGCTGTGAAGGCGATGTCTATACCGAGTTCAAGCGGATGATGGGCACGCCGCACCAATACGAGTTCAAGTCCAGCGGATTACGTAGGAAGCCCGAGGAACTCTCTGCTGAGGTGCTCAAGGAGCTCCGCTCATCTGTGCAGGCGAAGACGGGAGAGATTGTAGAGTCCGCAGTCATCACCGTTCCCGCCGCCTTCGAGTTGCACCAGTGCGATGCCACTCGACGCGCAGCGACCCTTGCAGGCTTCAAGGCGAGTCCGCTTCTTCAGGAGCCTGTGGCGGCAGCCTTGGCCTATGGCTTCCAGACCGATTCCGAGAAAGCTTACTGGCTGGTCTATGACTTCGGGGGTGGAACCTTTGACGCGGCGCTTATCAAGGCAGAGGAGGGCATGATCAACGTCGTCCACCATGGAGGCGATAATTTCCTCGGGGGCTCTGACATAGATTGGGCGCTGATTGAAAAGCTTCTGATCCCGCGTCTGACCAAGGATTACGATCTGAGCGGATTTTCCCGTGGTGCGGCGAAGTGGAAACGTGAATTTGACCTTCTCAAGCATGCCGTCGAGGGGGCCAAGCTCGAACTTTCAACGAGGGAAGTGACAACACTCGGCGCTGGCCTGCTCTTCGAGGACAGCTCCGGCGAAACGATTGAAGGCGATGATATCTCGCTCACCCGTAACGACCTAATCCGGGTTGCCGAACCGTTGGTCAAAAAATCCATCGAGATCAGCCAGCGAGTGCTCAAGGAGAAGAACCTTGGTTTGCAGGCGATCCAGCGCGTAATCGTCGTGGGAGGTCCTACCAAAGCTCCCTATTTCCGTGAGATGCTCACCGATGGCCTCGGAATACCGATTGATTTCAGCCGCGATCCACTGACGGTCGTCTCCTCTGGTGCCGCAGTATTCGCCAGCACTCAAAATGTTGATGTCAGTCTACGAAAAAAAGCGGTGGTGGGAGAATTTCAATTGCAGATTTCTGAAAAATACAAGCCGGTTGGCCACGAGAATGATCCGCTGATTGCCGGAAAGATCACAAGTCCAGAAAGCCTTCCGACCAAAGGTTTCACCATTGAGTTCACAAATCGTGACACAAAATGGAGTAGCGGACAGATTCCGCTTAATGCCGAAGGCGCTTTCATCGCAAACCTGCTAGCAGAGAAGGGGTCACGAAACACCTTCCACATCGTTCTTTCCGATTCACAGGGTAACCTTCAAAAAGCTGTTCCCGACATTGTCAATTACACGATTGGGGCGGTGATCGAAGAGCAACCTTTACTTAAGTCCATTGGCCTTGCTAAGGCGGACAACACGGTTGACTGGCTCTTCAAGGAAGGCAGCGGCCTCCCCCAGAGAAAACGCGCACCCAAAAACTATCTAACAACGATTGCTCTCATCGCGGGAGATAAGGGCGAGGCGTTGAAAATTCCGGTCGTCGAAGGCGAAATGGAAGCTGCAGACCGGAACAGAAATATTGGCAAGCTTGTTATTGATGGAACGATGGTGAACCGCAATTTACCATCGGGCTCCGAGGTCGAAATCACCCTCCGGATCGATCAATCACGGACGATCAAAGTTGAGGCCTATTTCCCGGCACTTGACGAGGAGTTTGCAGACGACATTAACCTTGAAATATCCGGCACAGAAGTTGAGGAACTCTCGGATCAATATGAGAAAGAAAAG
The DNA here is from genome assembly GCA_913060685.1 of uncultured Verrucomicrobiales bacterium. GTDB lineage: Bacteria > Verrucomicrobiota > Verrucomicrobiia > Verrucomicrobiales > Akkermansiaceae > SW10. The sequence goes on along the minus strand of CAJXVQ010000426.1, from coordinate 1,317 downwards.
TGCCGTCTTGAATCGCTCCAGAGCAAGGCTGATGATTCGGACAATGACGAGCTTACGAACGAACTAGAGAAAATTGAATCCGACGATGACCGAGATGCGGCTTTCCGAGCCGCACGGGGAGATGTGGGAGCGGCTGAGAAAGCCCGCGCAAAATTGATCGAGCTCCAAAACCAACTTGATGTCGCCGAGGAGAAATTAAAATGGCCTACCTCTGTCGAAGAAGCCCGCGAGTTACAGGAACAGATCGCAAACTTCGCGGAGGTGACTGAATCGGAATCGCTAAAGGAAAGAGCAAGTGATTGGACGGAGGTCGTGGACAGCATTATTGAAAAAGAGCAACAGGGTAGACTGCCGAGGAAGCTCGAGGAAGGTCACCAGTTGGAAGCTCAGTTGTTATTTTCAATCCCAGCATTTTGGGTCGGCAGATTCAAAGCAATGGAAGAGGATCCTGGAAGCTTCACCGACTTTACCGCAGCGGAGCGACTCTTCGAGCGCGGTAGGATGTATCTGCAAGAGAACAACGTGGATGGCCTTACCGACGTAGTCCGTAAACTCTGGAGTCTGATGCCAAGCGAAGAAGTTGAGCGGCAGCAACGAGGCGTCGGATCCACCATCATCTAATCATGAACAGAAACAGTTCCGGCTCTGCAATTACAAGGGCTATTACTCGCTTCGATGATCGACTACGATTGGCAAGGGCTTCGGAATTGGCTCTTGCGGGACGCTTCATTGAAGCAGAGGCCCTTATCATGACTGACTGCCATCGACCTAGTCATGAGGGTTATGATCTCCTTGCACGGATTCAAGTGCGACAAGGACGTCTCCAACAGGCGCAGGGTACTTGGGAAAAGTCTCTTGAAACTGGCGGTTGCAAAAAAAATATCGAGCCATGCCTGGTAACTCTTGCAGACCACCAGGAGAATGTGCTCAAAAGACGAATACTCTTCTGGAAATTGAATTTATTTCTATGGGCGATAATCACGTGCCTCGCTATTTGGATATACCTCAATTTACTATAAAGAGGGCACTACAATTCGCAACTGCCAGTGAAGCCGTGGGTCCAATTTAATTCACATCCAGAAAGTCCGATCGTATAGGGCCCCCTCCCCCTCTTGGCGTTTCAGATCGGGCATTTTTAGTGAGAGTCCTATATACGGCCGAGGGGTGTCTTTGCGATGAAGGTCACGCTCCAGTGTCATCCTCCTCGCCGTCCACCGGCCCGGCCACATTGACGACAAGCCATCGCCCCATTCTCCTGCCTAATTGTAGAACGACAATTAAAACTACCCCCTGACGACAATTAAAAATCCCCGTTGG
>CAJXVQ010000425.1 GCA_913060685.1 uncultured Verrucomicrobiales bacterium | reverse complement strand
CATCCCCAAGCCGCCAATCAGCACCCGCGGGTGCTGATTGGCGGCTTGGGGATGGGATTTACCCTCAAGCGGGTTCTGGAGTTGGTGGGCTCGCCGGCCACCGTCGATGTTGCGGAATTGATGAATCGGGTCATTGAATGGAACCGCACTTACCTGGTTGAGCACAATGGCCCCTTGCTCGATGACCCGAGAACGAACGTGATTCTGGCCGATCTCTTCGACTGCCTCGGAGATGATGATAAATACGATGCGATCCTGATCGATATCGACGACTCGCCCGACGCGCTGATCACCGTGGACAATGGCAAGCTCTACACGCCAAGTTTTATGGCACTGCTGCGGGAATCGCTTAATCCGGGCGGCTGTCTGGCCTACTGGATGGCGGTCCCATCGCCGAAACTCGAGATGGCGCTGAAGAAAGCCGGCTTCAATTTGAAGGAGCATCCGATGCCATCCCATGAGCATGAAGAAGAGGCGATACACCGGATCTACGTGGCCCGTCTGAGTTCGTCGTTGTGAGAAAAATGCTGATGAAACCCACGGGCTGCCGAAGTGGTTTTTGTTTGTGGAGAAAAGGGGTGATATGTCCATCACTCGGCGGCAAGAAAACGGCGGAGCTCTGACACCGTCGGAGCCCCCGCACCTGCCCAAAGAATCTCTCCTCGCTGGTTCGTTACGACAGAGGTGGGATACGGCAGCTCGGCGGCTCCGATCCAGCGCTGAAGAAACACTTCTGCTTTTTTACGGTCCAACATCGAGAGGTCCGTCTGCAAATGGTACGGGAGGTCGTGCTGATTCTGATAAGCGACCAGTGCTTCGCGGCCTTCTTTTTCATCGAGAGGAAAGCCACGGAATTCCACGCCAAGCCCCTGAGTCATCGCTTTGAGCTGCTCGAAATGAGGACGGTAACGAGCGCAAGCGGGGCACCACGTGGCCATTCCTTTCCAAACCGTCAAACGAGCTTTTGATTGATATCCGAGCGGGAAGGTCGCTTTTCCCAGCAAAGAATTCTGTTTGAGTTCTACGTCCCGGCGGTAGGGTTTCCGGTCCTCGTCGCCCCGCTCGTCGACGGTCAACCACTCTCCATGCTTCACCTTGGTAACCGTTGATTTTTTTCCAGACGGCCACCTTACGATCAGCTCATCAATCTCTTCCCAATCGCCTAATCCTACGATCATCACAGCGCTATTTTGGGAACCGTAACCCTGACCGCAGCGGTGCTCTCTCTCGATAACATCCTCACCTTTCCTGACTTCAACGCGGGCGCCGTATCCATCACGATGACTCCAATCTGATGCGGTGGCAGTGCGATTACCTCCCCTGAAAGAAAGGGCGATAAAGTTACCGCTCCGATCTTCATCACTCATTTCATTGTGAAACAGCCGTGTCAGCGGGTTCATCGCATTTACCGAAACGATGTCACTCCACCCGTCCCTGTCATAATCGAAGACGGCAAATGCCCGTCCATCAGACTCATCGTCCAAGCCAGAAAGGCCGGACTGGTCTGAAAAGTTCCGCCCCTGCCCTTCATTTAGGTAAAGCTTGTTTCGCTCGTGACCACTCAGGGAGTGGACCCGAAGTTTACCGTCAACCATTTCATCACCAGCTTCGACACGGGCGTCCAGTAAGTGATCGATTGTCCCTGTTTGAGGGTCGCGATCCCAAGCTTCGGATTCACGGAGTTTGCCTCCGATATTTTCATCCTGCCGCACGACCGTGCGCCAGAGATTACTTCACAAATCAATATCCGACTCAAAAGAACGCGGGGCGGTGAAGTAACCACTCAAGACGTGAATGTCGAGATCCCGGTCGTTATCGATATCCACAAATTGACCACCCCAAGACCAACCGGATCTGGCGACAGGGATCATGGACCCTCCATATCCGGCAAGCTGTTCGAATTTCCCACCATTCTGGCGGTAAAGAAAATTACCAGACGCTGCCTCAACAAAGCGGGGATCAACCTCTGTGAAATCGCCTAAGACCCGTTGCCCTGCTTTGCTAAACATGTTGGTCACAAAAAGATCATCTTTACCGTCCCCGTCGTAGTCCCCCCAACACGCACCCATCCCAAAACCCATCCGGTCCAAGCCAGTTTCAGAAGCGATATCGACGAAGCCCTCCTTTCCATCGTTTCGAAAAAGGTGGTCTACAGCCCAGTCGTTTGCCACCGCAAGATCGGGATCTCCATCCTCATCAAAATCCCCCCAAGTCGCTTGAAGGGAATTTTTCCAGCTACTGATTGCGGAGTCAGAATGAACTCTTTCGAACTGACCGTTCCCCATGTTTTTAAGAAGCCAATTCGGAGGCCCCGTTTGGTTCAGGTATCCTCCATGGGATTCCCGACGAGATGCTTGATACTTATTGCGGAACATCCTTGCCTCCTCAGCTGGCAGGTATTTAGCACACCAATCCGTCCCTTCCTCTCCTGCAAATCCGGGAATCCCCCCGGTCAGATTCCCCCGACGATAGGTCGTGACATAAAGATCAAGGAGACCGTCTCCGTCATAATCTGCCGCAGCGAGAGAAGTCGCCAAAAAAGGAAGCTCCGTCTTTTTCTGTTCGACGGCCCGAAACCTACCTTCGACATTCTCGAGATAAGTCATTCGCTCAATACTTCTTCCGAGCATGAGATCTGGATCTCCATCATTGTCAAAATCCGCAAATATTCCGCAGGTGGAATTACCCGGCAATGAAAGCTCAAGCGCAGAAGCCTTTTCCACAAAAGTCCCGTCACCCTGATTGTGCAGGAACAAATTTTTGCCCAGACGGACCATGATATAAACATCGTCCCACCCGTCGTTATCAACGTCGACCACTGAGACCGCAGGCTTAAAGCCCATCGCAATGGGTTCAAAGTCTTGAGAGGGGGCCATTTTTTTATTGGTACTGTAATGGTAATTCAACGCCCTTCGATGTTCGGATTGGGTGAGCCGTCGACGGGTTGGGAGATCAGGCAAAGCTTCGACCAAACGATCGCGGAAATATCTCCGGGATATTTCCGGCTTATCGACCTCCCGGATCAAGGTCCAATCGCCCATTTCATAGTGCCCCTCTTTTCTGGACCAGTGGACACGATAGGAAGAGGAGTGCTCCTTCCATTTTTTGCCATGAGTCCGGACCACTGCGTGAAATGCGATTTCGGCAACATACTCGTCTTGGTTATTAGACAAAAACTCTCCCTTCACAACCTTCAGAGAGGCGCTATCAAAAAAATCGACTTCGTTGGTCCACACGGAAGCTAGTTTTTTCAGTGAAGCTGAATCTGGAGTTGGTTCGCTGAAATTCTTCAGATCCCGGGTAATTCCTTTAAGCTCCTTGGTGAGTTCCAGGATAAGCTCTTCACTCGCCACAAGCCCGGGAATTCGCCCGGAGATCTGCTCACCCGAGAGATCCTCGCTGTTACTTTCTCTCAGAAAGAAAAAGGTCAGCCCGATCACGATGATCGTGGAGGCAATAATCGAGATAACCAACTTCATCAACCTCAGGGAAGCAACTTTGGATTTACGCTACAACGCTCAATTTTTAAAACGCAACCTCGATAGTTTCCCGTTGATTTCCTGTGAGTTATTCAGTATAGCGACTGACTGATGAATATAAAGCACGTTGCAATTTTAGGGCTATTGGCGATTCCGGCCAAGGCGGCAGTTCTCTGGAATATTGGAGTAGATGATGACGCCCAAGACGGCAATGGTGATCCTGCAAACGGATTGAACGATCTTGCCACCTTCAACGGGATAGCTTTCAACGTATCAGGCGTTCGTGAAACCGGTCTTCAGGAACTTCCTGGTAACCCGGCGAATATTGGCGGAGTAGACGGAGATGCTGCGCGTGACATTGATGATGATTATTACTTTGCGGGTGTTTACAATACTGTTGTCGATGGAGGTGCTTATACTCCGGTCGGTGCTGTTTCGGAAAATGAATCCTACTATGATCGCGCTTTAACTGGCGGCGACCCAAATATGCGCTGGCATTTTAATCTTCCCGATACCGTGGCAGCTGGCGACAACTTTACCTTCACGATCGACTTTCACAATTTGAACGAAGCAAACGTCGCAGACATCTCAAGCTACGATCTCACTTTCTGGGTAGATGGGACACAGATCGGGGAAATGCAGCCCCATCTGGATGTTGATCTCGGGTCAGCACAAAGCTGGAACTTTGAATTGGATGACTTGGGTGGGGAGGCGCAGGTTGGTGAGGGATTTGATCACTACGTTGAAGTAAGGAGTACTCCGACCGGCAGCGCCCGCTGGGCCAGTCTTGACTATGTGCAGCTGGAAGTCTCATCTGATCCCATCGTTGAGGATGACCCGAACATCTCCGTCGCGCCAGCAGTCAACTTTGGTGATATTCCAGTGGGAGGCGAAGCGTCTACCGAAACCATCGTTTTTACAAATTCCGGGCTAACACAGAATCTAATCATCACTGAGCTTACGATCGGAGGAGACAATCCCGACTCCTTCGCTATTAGTAACGCACCAGCTCTCCCTATTACCGTGGCCCCTGGAGCGGATACGCAAATCGAGGTTACCCTCACTCCCGGTGCGATCGAGCAAAGCCTTTCGGCCATCTTAACAGTGACTTCCAATGACGCCTCTGATGGAGCTAAGGATGCCTTCCTAGCTGCCCGGATCTTCGTGCCTTTCAGCGATGAGGGGACTTTATGGTTCGTCGGCACTGACGATGAAGGGCAGGACGGAGAAGGCGACAGTAATTTCAACGATCCTGCTTACTTTAATGGAACCGATTTTTTTGTCTCGGGGGTCCAAGAAAGCGGAGAGGATTTCCTGCCTGGTAACCCGGCGAATACTGGCGGACCAAGTGGTGGTGAGCGTGATATTGATGATGATTTCTATTTTGCAGGTGTTTATAACACTGTTGTCGATGGCGGTGCTTACGATCCCGTCGGTATTGTGGCAGCCAATGAGCGCTACTACGACAGGGCATTGACCGGTGGTGACCCCAATATGCGATGGCACTTTAATGTGCCGGACACTGTTGGTCGTAACGACGCCTTCACATTCACCATCGATTTCTACAGCCTCGATGATGACGGCGCTCCGGAAGTCTCTGGATACGACCTGACCTTCTTCGTCGATGGACAGCAAATCGGAGACACACAGACTCACTCCGATGCCGATCTGGATGCCGCGCAAAGTTGGGACTTTACTCTTGATGATTTGGGCGGCGTGGGCGAGCTCGGACCGGGCTTCGACCATTATGTCGAAGTTAAGAGCCAGAGCACTGGCAGCGCCCGCTGGGCCAGTCTGGACTATGCAAAACTGGATATCGTCGCTGGAGCTAATCGTGATCTTGTCATCACGGAACTTTCGGTGGATTCACAAACCAACGACGTGACCTTCAGCTTCCAGGCTAAGGTCGGAGAAACCTATGCGATAGACCGCAGTACAACGATGCTCCCCTCCGGAGAGCCTGGCGGATGGCTGGAGATCGAAGAGTCTCTGATGGCGCAATCCGAGATTCAATCGTTCACTGACTCCGGAGCTGCTGCAGGCAGCGAAAGATTCTTCTATCGAGTCCGGGTCACCGTTGAATAGTCTGTTCTTCTACCGCCGTTTTCTTTAGAATCTGGCGCCCATAAATTCTTTCCAAGGTCGGAGCGCACGGTGCGATTCGGCCTTTTCTCTGACTGCCAGGAATCTTTTTTGACGGAAAGGGCAGGTTTGGCGTGTCGGTTCAGATTTGAGATGACGAGATCATGGACATCATTCAAAATGTCCGGGACAGATCCTGAAGGGATCATGGTTCAAAGCCTCGGATTTCAATCCGGGGAAGTCGCCAACAATTTGTTGATGACATACGCGTCGTCCGGCCAGCGGTTAGGCTTTGGCACTGCGACCCAGACGGAAGTCCAGGCTCCGTCGAGTTGGAGGCTAAGAGCAAAAGGCTAACCGCGAAGAGCCGGATTCGCGTGGCCTTGGAATGTGGCGCTTACCTTGTTTTGGAGCGGTTAAGGAACTGTCTCTTATACACATCTCCGAGCCCACGAGACCGAGGCTGATCTCG
>CAJXVQ010000424.1 GCA_913060685.1 uncultured Verrucomicrobiales bacterium | reverse complement strand
GATCAGCCTCGGTCTCGTGGGCTCGGAGATGTGTATAAGAGACAGTCACAAGACTCTGCGGAAGCGGCTCGACGTAGTGCGTGCCAAGCGTTGCTGGGCTTGCCACCAGAAAATCAATCCGATCGGCGAGGCCTTTGAGATCTTCGACGATTTCGGCCGCTACCGCACCCAGCACTTCTTTAATGAGGAAGGCGTGATCGAGACTCGGGTCAGCGCCACCGTAAAGAACGAGGAGGACAAGGAGGTACAGCAATCGTTTAAGCGAGAAGAAATGGTCGGGGCTGGTAAGTGGACCACTCGTCCGGTCGACGGGAGCGGCTCCTTCGACACCTTGGGGATTCCCGGGCTCGAGGGCGAGTTCGACAATGCCATCGAGATGATTCACCAGATTGCCAAAACCGATCGCGCACGACAGTCCATCATTCGACACCTGTTCCGCTTTTTTATGGGACGTAATGAAATGCTGAGCGACTCGAAGACGCTGATCGAGGCCGACCGCGCTTATCTTGATAGCGGGGGTAGCTTCAAAGCGCTCGTGATTTCACTCCTCAGTTCCGACTCCTTCCTTTACCGGAAATAACATCATGACTACTCGACGACATTTTCTGAAATCCAGCTCCGTCGGCGGTGGAGCGATGCTCTTTGCCCCGTTTCTCAAGGGCCTGGAACTGCACGCCGCGGGAGCCGAGGCAGCCTTTCCAAAACGTTTTGTATTCATCGTGAAGGCGAGCGGGATGGATCCCTATAACCTCGTTCCCGCCGGTCTTCCGGATCAGCCGCTCAGCGCGAAACCGTCGGAGGCCGCCAGGATCAGCTACGCTTCGGATCGCGACAAGTTGGTACAAGCGGCTTGGTCGGATCATGGTCTGCCGGAAAATTTCAAACCGCTGGAAGCTTTCAAGGACAAGCTGACCATCGTGCAGGGATTGTCGGGGAACAACTTTAAGGGCAATCACACTTCCGGTTATGGCACACTCTCGTGTCACAACTCCGAGCTCACCCCGATCGCACCCACTGTCGATGCTCTGCTCGGCCTCAAGCATTCCACCGGCCCGTATCCCATGTTCGGGATGGCGACCAACGGGTCGCTGCGGGGCCAGGCTTCTGTTCCGGACGACGCCTACGTTTTCCCGAATCTCTCCGCTCTCAAGGCAGGGCAGGGAGTCGCCTTCCAAGCGAGCCCCACCAAGGCCTTCAACGAGCTTTTCGGTTCAGCCGTGATGGCTCCGGAAACGTTGAAGAAAGAACTGACCTTGAACCGCAGGCTCATGGATTTTCTCAAGGATGACGCCAAGCGCATTGGCGACCGTCTCACTCCGGAGGATCGCGTGCGCTTCGACGGATACGTCGACACCTTTGATTCCCTGCGAGTCCGCGACGAACGGAAGACGGCCTTGAAAGCGCGTATCGAGAAGAACGCGCCGGAATACATCGCCGATAAATATACTTCCATGGAGCACATGGATCGGATGGAAGCGCAGTTCGAACTGGGCGCGGCGGCCATTGTCGCCGGATTGACCAACGTCATCACCCTGCGTCCCGATACGCTCGGCACACTCTACCAGGATCTCGGTTTCCAAAGCCTCGGCCTGCATGCCATTGGTCACGGCGCCGAATTGCCGAGCGGATTGAATTCCTACGAAATGCGCAAGAAAGTTGACGCCTATCACATGGGCTTGGTGGCGAAGATGGCGCTGACTTTCGAAAGTATTCCGGAGGGCAATGGAACCATGCTCGACAACACCTTGATCGTCTATCTCAGCTGCGCCGGAGGGAAGCACCACGGCGGTAATACCGATTGGCCTGCCGTGCTGCTGGGCGGCTGCGGAGGCAAGCTCAAGATGGGGCAGTACCTGCAGTATCCGAGTTACAAGAAAGCCGGGCACAAGACACTCGGGAATCTCTATCTGAGCCTCCTCGCCGCCGGAGGAGTGGAAAGCGGCGAGCAATTCGGGCAAATTGACCCCGCTCTTAAAGATCTCGATCTTAAAGGACCGCTGCAGGAATTGTTGGCCTGATATCGCTTTCAAGCCAAAGGGCTCGTCCCATGCAAGCTCCCCGTTCACGGAGTCACATCGAATGTAATATTGGGATCAACCATGAGGTGGTTCATGACGGAACTCGTGCAATCCCAACTTCTAGCGCTTGCGGCGGCGCAAGATCATTGCAGCACCGGCCGGACCGATCACCCCCCTCCCCCTCCGCTCCGGTCCAAAGTCGACTTCAAGGCCTTCCCGCCAAAAGCAAATTCCAGCAGTCCCCCTCCCGGGCGCGCCCGGGGAAAGACATCACGAAACTTGGTGCACGACGCCAGTTTCATAAGAGTTAAATTCGAGGAGCCCAACCCTCGCGGTAGTCTCTCTTCACGAATTGGTTGGCGCGATCATTATTAGTCGATCTCATGTTAGGGCCATCCCAATCAATAGGGTATCCCTCTCCCACTTGTTGGGCAATGCATCCTAATAAAATCACTTCGTTCAAATAAGCTGCGATCTCAAAGTTTGAATAGGCCGGAGAACCACCCTTCATCATTTCGAACCACTCCTCAACGTGCCCCGGCGATCGGGGAACCGTTTCCGGGATTGCCTGACAAGCCTCGTGCTGACCAGCGTCACGGTATCCTTTTTCGCCATTCAACATCACGTAAGGGTTACCGCCCATATCATCTTGGGAAAATAACTTCCCCTTATCCCCAATGATGACAGCACCACTACCGGGGAGCTTGCCTCCTCGAAGGGCGATCACTTCGGAGACAATCTCAGTTTTGGGGCGAACAGGATCAAAGCTTTGACGGGGATTTCCGTCGTACCACCAAAACTTCAGTGGTGGCAGCCCTTCGCGTTCCGGAAATTCAAACCGGACTCTCGAAGTTAGGGGATAAGTCTCATCATAGATCCGGGAAGCCATCTCGCATTCAATCTTGGTTGGATAACCTAACTTCAACGCCCGAAAAGGCATATTCACGGTGTGACAAGCCATGTCACCCAAAGCACCGGTTCCAAAGTCACTCCATCCCCGCCACTTGAACGCATGGTAAACATCCTTTTTGTAGGGACGCATTTGTGCCGGCCCGATAAAGCAGTCCCAATTCAAATTATCCGGGATCGGATCTGCGCCTGCCGGACGCTCCAGGCCTTGTGGCCATACCGGACGATTCGTCCACACGTGGAGTTCTTTAGGATTCCCAATCACACCAGCTTGCACGAGCTCAACCGAACGACGCAACCCACTTCCAGCACTACCTTGGTTCCCCATCTGAGTGGCTAACTTTTTATCGCGGGACAAGTTTCGCATCATGCGTGATTCCCAAACCGTTTGGGTCAAAGGCTTCTGGCAATACACATTTTTACCCATCTGCATCGCCATGATGCCGGCCACCCCGTGGAGGTGATCTGGAGTCGAAATGGTTACAGCATCTACCTTGTCGCCAATCTTGGTCAACATCTCGCGAAAATCGGAGAATTTGGCCGCCTTGGAATACCGCTTCGCCATCTCATCAAGTCTCCCTCCATCAATGTCACACAACCCAACAATCTCGCCACCACACTTGGCGGCATTCATTGTATCGCTCCTGCCTTTGCCTCCCACTCCGATGCAGGCCACCTGAATCCTGGAGTTCAAATTCTGCCCGCTCACAAAAGCAGGCATTCCGAATGTTCCGCCCGCAAGGAGTCCGGACTTCTTGATGAATTGACGGCGGTTCGTCTGTAATTGAGCCATACAAGTAGAACGAGACCTGTGACGCCTGACTTTCAATCACCCAACAAAACCTCAACCCCCATTCTCCCCCTCCGCTTCGGTCCAAAGGCGGCTTCAAAGCCCTCCTGCCAACAGCAAGCTCCTGCTATGCGATGCCCGCAATTGGGGCTGCCCAGAGTGAGTCGAATCGATGTCAATTCTTCAGTAAAGAATCCATCTCCCGATTGAGCCGCTCTACGATCGCGGGATGTTTGTCTGCGATGTTAGTTTGTTCACCCTGATCTTCGCTTAGGTCATAGAGCAGCGGGGGATCGTGCTTAAGCTCTTTTGGACGGGGAACGTCCGAAAGCCTGGGATCCGGAAAGGGTCTTGTTCTCCGGTGAATCTTGAATTTTCCAGAACGATAGGCGGCATCCATAAATAGGAATGAGGTGCGAGGCGACGGTTTGTCTTCGAAGAGAGCTGGTGCGAGATCCAGTGAGGAATACGTCGCGTCATTCTTCGGGTTGCTGCCTTCTGCAAGGGCTGCGAAGGTTGCATAGAAATCCATGTTGGATCCAATGCCATCGATGGTCGCTGGTTTGATCTTGCCTTTCCAAGAGACAATGGTGGGGACGCGTTGTCCTCCTTCAAACCAGGAGTGTTTTTCACCTCTTAGAGGGAATGCCGTTCCGGCATGATCCCGAAACACGGACCAAGGTCCATTGTCACTGGTGACAATGACCAAGGTGTTGTTCTCCAATCGAAGCTGACGAAGGGTTTTCATGATTTTTCCGACAGACCAGTCGAGCTCTTCAATTGTATCGCCGTAACGTCCACCGACGCTTATTCCTTGGAAATCCTTGGACGCGAATACCGGTGCGTGTGCCATGTTGTGGGCAAGGTAAAGGAAGAAGGGCTGGTCTTGGTTCTTCTTGATAAATCGAAGGGACTCCTCGGTATACCGTTGGGTGAAGAGTTCCTGATTAGCGGGCATCTCAATGATCTCCCGGTTCCGGATCAATGGTGTTGGGAAGGTGAACTTATCGCAGGTTGAGAAGACCTCGTAGTTCTGAACCCGGCCATCGAGCGGGCGGGGAATGTCATTGCTCGCCGGGGTGCCATAGTAGTAGTCAAAGCCATGATCGAGCGGTTGACCTTTCCCATTAAGTGGATCCTTCAAATCACCTAAATGCCACTTGCCAATCAAGGCAGTGGCGTAGCCCTTTTCCCGGAGCATTGAAGGCAAAGTCACCTTGTTTGAATTCTTAAGACTGTAACCTTCTTTGGCGACGACGGGATGGCAGCCTGTCATCATGCTGTATCGGCTTGGGGTGCACCAAGGGCCGGCGGCATAAAACGAGGTCCATCGTTGACCCTCCTTGGCGAGACGATCGATCTCCGGAGTCTTATTGACCCGGCTGCCATAGCACCCGAGATCGCCGTAGCCGACATCATCCAGAAAGATGAGCACAATATTAGGTTTCGAATCGGCTGCTAGGGTGAGCGAATATCCACATAGGTTAGCGATGAGGAAGAAGATCGTGCAGTATTTCATCAATAAATTAATCCTTAGCAGTAAAGCGAGGCTTCGCCAAGCACGAGACCGAAAGCCTCGATTCGTCAACGAAACCAGTCGAATGAGAAGACTCCAGGTAAGGAGAGCGTCCCGCGGGCCTGCGGTCTCGCAAGGGATACAAACCCCACTCCGATTCCTCCAACGACGCCCTCAAGCGCTCAACTCAAAAAGCAAATTCCAGCTATGGGATCGGTCAAGTCTGGGCGTTCTTTTTTCCCGCAGTAATTGAATATAAATGCTTGAAACAAGCCCCGGATCCAGAGCCGCAGTCGGTAGGCCATCGGAACAACATCCAGAAGAAAAAAGCACAGCCCCCCGCAGGCTCAGGAATGGATTTCCAACGACGATCCGGTTCTCAGCTGGTTCAAGCAGGAACGGAACCCCACTGGCGCAGAGCCCGACTCCTTCGACCACAGCCCCACGTGGCAACCCGTCGGAACCTCCTTCGGAGACGACCACATCCTCGTCCTCGACGACTCCTGACGGATCGTCAATTCAGAAGCCTAAAGAACGCTGCCGAAAAACATCTTGGCAACGCGGTGCGGATATCCATGCTCCCGGCCAGTAGGAATCGTGCCAAAACCATTTGATCTCGTAAAACTTCGGATTGGACCCGTGACTCTTCCTGCCGAAAGTTCCACCACTGCCATACCAAACTACAACTTCCGCCCGCAAGCCCTTTTCGCTTCGTCACTCACCAATCGCGCCTTCTGGCACATTCCACCAATTGCAATTTCCTGCTATGAGGTTAGTCAAGTCGAAGTGTGATTTTTTTTGTTTGGTC
>CAJXVQ010000423.1 GCA_913060685.1 uncultured Verrucomicrobiales bacterium | reverse complement strand
ACACAGAGTAGATCGTCGGCAGCGTCAGATGTGTATAAGAGACAGGGCTTGCACGAAGCGGACGCCTTTTTCGACGAGACGTCGGGCGAGGAGGCACTTGCGGCCGAAGGCATCGGTGTCCTTTTGGCCGACGCCATAGGCTTCGAGAGTGGTTTCTTTTTCACCCTTGAGGTCCAGGATTTCGGGGACCTCCATCTGCATGCGGTAGGCGAGTTCGTAGGAGGCCATGCGGGCGCTGAGTTCGCTGCGGTCCGGGTGGGTGTTGAGATGACCTTGGTTGAGCTTGGCAAGGAGATCGAGGTTTTGACGCTGACGGAGGCGGGAGATTCCGGCGGGTGGATTGAGGTCGAGGATGGGGCTGCCTTCAGGGCGCAGTGGTGTGCCCTGGAAGTCGGCGGGGAGGAAGCCGTTGGACCAATTGCCGGCGCCGCCCTGGGGGTAGGCGGTGCGGGGAAGGACGACGAAGCCGGGAAGGTTTTCGTTTAAGGTGCCGAGTCCGTAAGTGACCCATGAACCGATACCGGGATCGCCGCCGAAGCGGTTGCCGGTGTTGAGTTGGTAGCAGGCGGTGGGGTGGTTGACGGAGTCGACCTGTGCTCCTCGATAGAAGCAGATGTCATCGACTTGCTTTTTGAGATGAATCCACTCGGAGGAGATGTCGGCTCCACTTTTTCCGGCCTTCTCGAATTCAAAAGGGCTCTTGACGAAGTAGCGTTCGCCGGAGGACATGGCGCTTTCCGCTTCGCCACTGCGTTTGAATTTCTGAAGGTGCCGCTTGGTCAGTTCGGGCTTGGGATCGAAGGTGTCGATGTGAGAGGGCCCGCCCTCCATCATGAGGAAAATGCAACGCTTTGCTGAGGCTGAAGGATTAGGGCTTAAGGCTGAAGCTTGAGACTGGAGGAGGGAGGTCAAGGCAACTGAACCCAAGCCGGCTCCCAAGCCATAGAGGGCTTCGCGTCGAGTGGGGTTGGCGTGAAAATGCGGTCTCATGATTTCTTTGCTTTCGCGTTCTTGATGCAAGTGGTGAAAATTTTACCCAGCTCATCGGCTTCTTTTTCAAGATTGGATAGTTTACTGGCGTCGATGATTTGAGCTTCGCGAAGGAGTTCGAACCAGTAGCAAGTCTCCTCAAGTTCTTGTTGCCCTCCCCCGAGCTTACTGACGAACTCTGCGGTGGATCGTGCCCGGGTCCCTTCACGGTAATGGGCTCCCACCGAGGTGCCGGACCGGATGATCTGTTTTCCAATCACTTGTGCTTCCGTGGTTTTGGGTAAGGGGACATAGAGCTTGATAATGCGAAGAGCAAAATCACGAGTTCGATCCTTGAGGTCTTTCATGGGTCGGGAAATTAAGCCTTCATCCTTCCGCCTTAAACCTTAGTCCAAGTAAGAGAATTCGTTGAGGTTGAAGATGACGAGGCAGAGGTGGGAGAGGCCGCGGGTTCGGGCGTCGGCTTCGCTGCGTTGGAGGTCGGGTTGGTAGATTTTGAAGACGGGGAGGTGTTCCTCAAAGGTGTAGAATTGTCCGGTTTTTTCAGCGCGGACGGTGCGGTTGATGACTGAAGGGAAGGTGGTGGGTTTCGGGGAGAGCCTTACTTCTTCGGCGGTAGCGTTTTTCCACTCGGTGAGGCAAGTGGTGAGCTCGGACGGTGATGGTGGGCGGCCGAGGGCGAGGTTGAAAGCGCGGGTGATGGTTTGTGACTCACTCTTATCTTCCTGGATAAGACGGTTGGCGAAAGCGAGGGCCCGGTCTTGCATTTCCTCTGCGTTGATGAGGGTGAGGGCCTGGGGTGCGACGGTGGAGGTTTCCCGGCCTTCACAGGAATTGGTGGAGCCGGGTTGATTGAAGGTTTCGAAAAAGGGATCGCGGAGGCCGCGAAGTTTTTCGGCGTAAAGGCTGCGGCGATTCCGCTGTTTGGGGAGTGGGTCGGGTTCGTAAACGGAGGCGGTGCCGCCCATGATCTGGAGCGGTTGGCGGGCGACCTCAAGGTTGATATCGGGGCGGGCGGGGAGACCCCCGACTTCGCGGTTGAGCTCGCCGCTGGCGACGAGCATGGCGTCGCGGAGTTCCTCGGCGGCGAGGCGACGGGGCTTGAAGGTGGCGTAGAGAATTCTGATTGGATCTGCTTTTTCCAATTGATCCGGATCGGGGTGTCGCGAACTCCGCTGATAGGTGGCGGAGGAAATAATGAGATGGTTGAGCTTTTTGATGGAGGAGCCGTTTTCGACGAACCAGCGGGCGAGATGGTCGAGGAGTTCGGGGTGGGTTGGGATGGCTCCGGTGCCGCCGAAGTTGTTGGGGTTTCCGGCGAGACCTTGGCCAAAGTGCCAGGACCAAACCCGGTTGACGATGACGCGGGTGGTGAGCGGGTTCTTTTCGTCGGTGATCCAGTTGGCAAGAGCGAGACGGCGTTTGCCTTTGTTATGAGGGAAAGTGGTGGGTTTCATTTCGCCGAGAGATTCGGCGGCGCTGAGGGCTCCGGGGGTTACGGGATCACCGATTGAATAGACATCGCCGCCGGTAAGGATGGTGTCGTTTTCAAGATAGCCGGGGCCCTGCCAAGGTTTGTCTGCGGGTTGGAGGCGTCCTTTGACGTTGTTTCGTTTGATGGTTTTTCCAGTGTAAACACCGTGGGCGCGCGGCTTGATGCGCTCGCCTTCGATGGTGTGGCGTTCGAGGTTTTTTCCAATGCGGGCGTTGGAGGCTTCGTCGCCGGGATCAAGTCCGTTGTCCCCGACTTTGGCTTTGCCGGTTTCGGTTTTTCGCAGGGCCTTCATCTTTTGGCTGATCTCCGAGCGTTGCTTTTGATAGCTTTGGAGTTTGGCTGAAAGGAGGTTTTGGGAGGATTGAAAGTTGTTGCGATTTTCGGAGGGGAGGAAGTCGAGGTCGTGCTCGGCGAACTGGGTGGTCGAGAAGACAGCCATCATACGGTAGTAGTCGCGGGTGGGGATGGGGTCGAATTTGTGGTCGTGACACTTGGCACATTGCATGGCGTGGGCCAGGAAGGTTTGCCCTACGGAGTCGGTGACGTCATCGAGCCAGAATTGGCGGGTCTCTTTGAACACAGACATTGCGGTTTGTTCCCAAGGTCCCATGCGGAGGAAGCCGGTGGCGATGAGGGACTCCGGGGTGGATTTATCGAATTCGTCACCCGCGATTTGTTCACGGACGAAGTCGGGGTAGGGCTTGTCCTGGTTGAAACTGCGGACGACGTAGTCGCGGTAGCGCCAGGCGTGGGGACGATAGTAGTCGTTGGCAAAGCCCGCGGAGTCGGCGTAGCGGGAGACATCGAGCCAGTGGCGGGCGAAGTGTTCGCCGTAATGTGGGGTGGCCATGAGCCGTGAGGAGTAGTTGCGGGAAGCGTTGGCGGGATCCTCTTTGGATTCGGCTTCGAATCGGGTCAGGTCATCCGGAGAAGGCGGGAGTCCGGTGAGGCCGAAAGAAAGGCGTCGGGCGAGTTCACGGGGTGAGGCCGGGGGTGCGGAAGGCAGTTTGGATTGCTCGAGGGTGTCCTGAATGAAATAGTCGATGGGGTGAGTTCCCTCGGGGACAGAGGTTTCTTGAAGAGGACGATAAGCCCAGAGTTTTTGAGATTCGTAACGGCGGTTTTGCCAGTCGTCATTGAGAGCTTTTGAGGTCAGAACTCGTTCGCCTTCAGCGTATGCCTTTTCGATTTCCTCGATTCGTTGGTCGGTTGGCCAGGGAGCTCCGGCCTTAATCCAGTCGCGGATGAACCACGTTTCTTCCTCGGAGATCTTGTCGGCTTCCTTGGGAGGCATTTCGTAGTCCTCGATGGTACGGGTGGTGACGAGGTAAAGGTGGCTTTTGGAGGGATCGCCGGGGGTTAGAACTTGGTTTCCGAATTCGTCGCCGCCTTTGAGGATGGCTTCGAGGGTGCGCATGTCGAAGCCGCCTTTGATTTTTTTACCTTCTTCGCCGTGGCAGGAGAGGCAGCGGGAAGAAAAGAGCGGTTTAACTTTGAGGGCGAAGAGTTTTTCTCCCTCGGTGGGCTCGGCAGCCCCGGCAACGAGGGCGAGTGTGGCGCAAAGAATGGTGATGAGTGTCTTCAAAATGGTGAGGCTCGTCAGATACGGGTGTCAGGGAGGCAAGTTATCTTCTTTTCCAATTAATGACGCAACGAGATACTCCGGCATGCCATATCGCATTGCCATTGTGGGGTCCGGGACAGCCGGACCGGCAGCCGGGATATTGCTTGCCCGGGGAGGGCATGAAGTGACTCTTTTCGAGAGAGCTGAGAAGGAATTGGCGGTGGGTGCCGGTTTTTTGCTCCAACCGACGGGGCTGGCAGTGCTGCGGGAGTTGGGATTGGAGGATGAGGTGCTGGCGGTGACGCAAAAAATTGAGGGGCTTTATTGTGAAACAAAAAAGGGGAAGGTCTTGCTGGATTTGGAATACGAAGATCTTCAGAGGGAGTTGTTCGGCTTGGGAACGCATCGTCCATCGTTTTTGGCGATTCTGTTGAAGGCTTTTCGTGAGGCCGGGGGAGAGATGCGTTGGGGTGTAGAGATGACAGAGATGTCTCTTGCAAAGGCGGGTTGCTTTTTGAAGAGGTCTGAAGGAGGGAAAGAGGGGCCGTTTGATTTGGTTTTGGTGTGTGATGGCGCGCGTTCACACTTGCGTGAGCAGACCGGGATTTCGGCGCGGGTGGACCGCTATCCATGGGGGGCATTGTGGTTTATCGGGAAGAGGACACCGGAGTTTGATCCGGGAGTGTTGTGGCAGAAGGTTGGGTCGACCCGTGAGTTGTGCGGTTTTTTACCAACGGGAACGAAAGACGATTTGTTAAGTTTGTTTTGGAGTGTGCCGCTTGATGAACCGCTGCCGCCGATGGATGAGTGGAAAGAGAAGGTGCTGGCTTTGGTGCCACAGGCGGAGGATTTTCTGCAGCAGGTTCAATCAATGGAACAACTGCAGCGTGCTTCGTACCACGATGTGAGAATGAAGAAATGGCACGGTGAGCGTGTGGCGATTTTGGGAGATGCGGCTCATGCGCTGAGTCCGCAGTTGGGGCAGGGGGTTAATCTGGCGCTGGTTGATGCGTCGGTGCTGGCGGAATGTTTGAGTCGCTATGGATTACAGGAAGCCTTGGAGACCTACACGCGACGGCGGAAGAAGCACGTCGGATTTTATCAATTCGCGACGCGGTGGACGACGCCGTTTTTCCAGTCGGATCACAAGGTTCTTGGCAAACTCCGGGATCTCACTTTTCCGCTGGGGATGAAGATTCCTTATGTGCGGAAGGAGATGGTGATGACGATGGCGGGGATGAAGACGGGAGCGTTTTCGAGGCTTGAGTCGACGGGGGAAGCTGATGAGTCGTCGGCACGAGGAGGTCGAGAAGAGTTCGGGAAGGATTAAGAGTGCGAGCAGAGGCTTTATCTACTCGCGGTAGATGGTGACGGAATTAATGCGGCCGTCGGGATTGAAAATCTTGCCGGTCCAGACGAGCTTGCCTCCGATTGTTTTTTTCTCGAGGAGGATGCGTGCTGAAATATTGTCTTCGCTGAATTCATCAAGGTAGATGAAGCCATCGGCGGTGTTGTCGCCTTTGAGTTGATACGACTTTCCGCTGGTGAGGCTTTGGTAGAATCCGTTGACGCGACGATCCTTTCCCCAGTCAAGAGTGACGAGGACTTCGGACGTTCCAATCTTCCCCTGATAGGTTGAGCGGGTTTCGGTGGCGGGCTTTCGTTGGAGAGTGCGGCTGATCCGGATGTCCTCGCCGCGGTTGGTGCGGCCGACCCAGAGGAGGTCATCACCTTTGCGTTGCTTGCGGAGTGAGGCATTTGAGATGAGCTTTTCTCCGTTGTAGATGTGGATATCGATTTCGCCTTGGACGAAATTGGTGCCAATAAACTGCCATTGTTGATTGAGTCCTTTTGATTCGGAGGTGATGGGGAAGATGGAGCCGCGGACGGCGTCCATTTCATCAAGCCATTGCAGGCTGACAGCGGCTTGCATGTTTCCAAAGGTGCCTGTCTCTTATACACATCTCCGAGCCCACGAGACCGAGGCTGATCTCGT
>CAJXVQ010000422.1 GCA_913060685.1 uncultured Verrucomicrobiales bacterium | reverse complement strand
TACACAGAGTAGATCGTCGGCAGCGTCAGATGTGTATAAGAGACAGGTATGAATGATGGCTACGGGGTCAGGAATCGATTGGATTGCGGGTCAGATTTCGAAGGATTTAAATCAAAGGATTTCGCGCGAGTTCTCAAACCGACCGAGGAATCGCTCGCCACGATTTCAGATACCGACAACCGGCAAGGAGATTGGGCTGTCGGGAATGCCTTGGGTAGCCGGACTCAGAGCAAAGGTTTCCTTTTGTTCGCTTTGATTGTTTTTGCGATCGTGGTGGGCCCGATTAATTTGTTTTTCTGGGCAAATAAGAATCGCCGGCACCGGCTCTTTGTGACCACTCCGATCATTTCCATCGCGGCGAGTTTGCTTTTGGTCGGCTTCATCGTGATTCGTGATGGCTTTGGTGGTGACGGATCGCGGGCGATTGCGATCGAGGTGGGTGGTCCGGATGACAAGTCAGCGATCATCTTACAGGAGCAATTTTCCCGGAGTGGGATTTTGTTTTCATCCGGCTTTGAGTTGGATGGTAACTCAGTGCTCAATTCAATCGTGGCGCCAGTGACGGATCTGAATCTTGATGATTCGGTGAACTCCACCGGAGCCTATACTCTCAATTTTGAGCAAACCAAGGAAGGGTGGGGCATCAACGGAAATCTTTTCCAAAGCAGAAGCGAACAGGCCCAGCTTCTCCGGGCCGTGGTGCCATCACGGGAGCGGCTTGAGTTGCTTCCGGGGGACTCCGGGGCGCCCCGCTTGGTTTCGTCATTCTCCTATCCATTGACCGATGTCTTCTATCAGGACGGGGAAGGGAAAATCTGGATGGCGTCGGGAATTTCTCCGGGGGAGACCGTCACCATGAATGCCTCCTCCTCAGTGACCGGACGTGACTATGGAGTTTCAGAAGCGATTTCCCGCTTCGGCTCATCTCATCGCAAAAAGTTGAACAAGCTCGTAGATCGGCCAAATTCATTTGTCGCACTGGCGACCGAGGCACCCTCGATTGCCACTCATTCTTCCATCGACTGGATGGAATCACCCACTTTGATCACCGGGCTTCTGAGCCGGTAAAACCTTTTTTAGATATGTCGGAACCCGCTATCAGCGTTCAAAATCTCTATCGTTCCTTTGGAGAATTACAGGCCGTTAACGGGGTCTCCTTTGATGTCGCACCCGGATCGGTGTGCGGATTTATCGGGGCCAATGGTGCCGGTAAGACCACCACGATGCGTATCATCGCGTCGCTCGATTATCCAAATGAGGGGCGCGTGACGATCTGTGGCCATGATGTCATGAATAAACCGGCCAAGGTGCGCAGCCTCATTGGCTGGATGCCGGATCACTTTGGGAACTACTCTCACGTCACCGTCCTCGAGTATCTCGATTTCTACGCACGCGCGCTCGGGTATCGTGGCAAGGAGCGACAGATGCGGGTGCAGGAGGTGATGGAATTTGCCGATCTGCTCCCATTGGCAGATCGTTTCTCCAATAAACTTTCCAAGGGCATGACCCAGCGTTTGGGCTTGGGGAGATCGCTTTTACATGATCCCGAAGTCTTAATCATGGATGAGCCGGCGGCAGGGCTGGACCCGAAGGCGCGGGTCGAGCTGAAGCACTTGATCCGGATTCTTGCTGAGGAAGGAAAGACGATCTTTATCTCCTCTCATATTCTCTCCGAGCTGGGGGAAATGTGCGATCACCTTCTCTTCATGAACGAAGGTCGGCTGGTCCACCAAGGCGATGCCGAGAGTCTCAGGGTGCACGGTAAGCAAGCCGGCGTGAGTCTTTATCGGGTGCATGTCGTTGGCCCTGCCGAGGAATTGGCGAACTGGGCCGCGATGAACCCGAACGTTGAATTTCTCGAGACTTTAAGACTGGGAGGTCGGATCGAGATTGACTCCGCCGACCCGGAGAAGGCGGCCTATCTGCTGGCCCGCATGATTCAAGACGGGCTTAAAATTTCCGAATTTCACCGTGAGGAGCGCAACCTTGAAGATGCCTTTATCGATTTGCTGGAAGCTACGAATCAACCCGTGCCAAATCCAATCGTCTCACCCCCACAACTTCCGATTAATTCATGAGCGAATCAACCCTCCCTGCCAAACCGCCTGAACCGGAGATCGATCCCATCATTTCGGGGCTTGCTGATTTCTCTGATCGCATCAGCCCGATGATCGTCAAGGAACTCCGCCAAGGTCTGCGCACGCGCACCTTCACCGGAACCTTCCTGGTCCTACAGGTGATCTTGGGCTTTTCGATGCTTGGAGCGATGATGGCGGATTCAAGTAATACCGGGCAGATGATCTCATCGATGGTCTTTTTCCTCTTCTCGATTGTGGCGCTGATCTTACAGCCGCTTCGGGGGACCGCGGCGGTTGCGACCGAGTTGAAGGATGACACACTCGAGATTCTTTCGCTGACGCGTTTGAGCACAGTGCGGATTGTCTTTGGGAAGTGGGCCTCGCTGGTGAGTCAGACGGCTTTGATGTTGGCGGCAACCGTTCCGTATTTAGTGATGCGCTACTTCTTTGGCGGGATGCAGTTGTTTTCAGAGTTGGCCCTGATTGCGACGGTGTTTTTCCTTTCGATGTGTCTCACTGCGGTGACCGTTGGTTTCTCGTGCAGTCGTTCGATTTTATTACGAGCCTTGGTGCCATTGCTTCTGATTCCCTTTGGACTGATGGCGATCTCATCGACGGTTTTTGGCTTTCAGTTTGGGCTCCTGCAGGAAGTTTTTAGCTTTCAAGACAAGGATGTCGTGATCACGTTTTTCGTCTCCCTCGTTCTTTGTGGCTATGTGGGGTATTACTTTCTTGATATGGGGGTGGGCCGGATTGCGGCGATGGCGGAGAATCATTCCTTCCGAAAACGGCTGATCAGCCTGGTGCTGATGGGGGTTGTGTTGGTGATTCTATTTTTAAACGACCCGGCTCAGAAGATGAGTCTTTTTGTGGTGGTGGCATTTGCCTGCACGATTGGGCTGGATGTCTGCACCGAGGTGCCGGTTTGTGTTCCGAGTGTGGTGAGGCCCTTCGTAAAGCGTGGAAAGTTTGGGCGGATGGTGGGGAGGTTGTTCTATCCGGGGTGGCATAGTGGCTTCCTTCTTCTGTTGATCTTGTTCGTGGTGGCGCTGGCAATCGGGGAAGTGACCTATGTAGATTCTTCCTATCGCCGCGGCTATACCAGCTTAGGTGGACATACTTCCCCGACCGGTCTGACCAATGAGTTGGTTCTGTTTATCGTTGGCATGTTCTACACGATTTTGGCACCCCTGTTGATTGTGCGGATCTTTATCAAGAAGATGAAGGATGCCTTTGCCGGGTATGTCATGATTTTGGTGCTGTCTGGATTGTTGACTCTTTTGGTGTCCCTTTTTACTGGAATATCAAGTGGAGGAGGAGATGGTTTCGTAATACTCACTTCATGGATTCCGGGAGTGTGGATGATCTTTATGGACAATTCGGATAAAGAAATTGGGATTTTCTTAACGTCCCTGTTCCTTGCAATCGTCTCTGTTCTTTTGGGGGTTCTCGCGGCGCGTGAATTCAGCAATACCGCGAGGCTGGAGAAAGCGGTCGCGGATGATCTGGCGCAAGTGAAGGAATGAGGAACCGTGAACAGTTGGAGGAAGCGATGCTGGCCGCACAGAGGTTGGCGGAGCGCTTGCGGCTGCCACTGGGGGCGCAGGCCTGGAAGGGGCAAGCCGGGGAGTTCCGGGGAGCCGGAGTGGGGTCGTCCATTGATTTTCAGGATCACCGGGACTACATGCCGGGCGATGATCCCCGCCATATCAATTGGCAGGCTTATGCCCGGACAGGGCAGTATTCGATGAAGCTTTATCGCGAGGAAGTGAGGCCGGTGGTTGACCTTTTCTTTGATGTTTCGGAGTCGATGTGGGCCGAGGAAGTGAAGGCAAGCCGAGCCATGGAGTTGCTGTATTTCTTTGTGCTGAGCGCCGAGCGTTCGGGAGCGAGCCTGCGGGTGACCTTTGTGAAGGGGGAGGAATCCCGGGCGGTGCCGGTGGGAGATATTTTAAGTCATCGATGGGGGACAAACATCGAGGCGATGACGAGCGGGGCGCCGGTTCCTTCGCTGGACCGGGTGAGATCCCGGGTGAATGCCATCCGGATATTGCTGTCTGATCTCTTGTTTGAAGAAGAGCCGGGACGTGTCTTGCGAAGCTTGTATGATCGGCAGGGAACCGGTTTGGTGTTTGCTCCTTTTACGACTCAGGAGGCAAATCCGGGCTGGAGCGGGCAGTATGATTTTATCGATGCTGAAGAGAAGACACGGCATCCGCATCAGATTGGAGGGAGTGTTCTGGAGAGATACCTGGAGGCGTATCGACGACACTTCAGCTTGTGGAATGAGGAGTGTCGCCGCCATCAGATTGCGCTGAGCCGGATCTCTTCGGAAGCCGATCTTTTTGATTCCTTGAACCAGGAGGCGGTGCGTCTCGGAGCATTGGAGGTGTTGCCGTGAATTTGATATTCACAAACCCCTGGGGTTTTCTGGCGCTGCTGGGGATTCCTCTTTTGGTGCTGATTTACTATCTGCGCCGGCGGGCCAAGGTTGTCACGGTGAGCACGCTTTTTTTGCTCAAACGTACGCAGCGGGAATCGCGGGCGGGTCGGCGGTTTGAGACTTTCTCGAATTCGCTGCCATTTTGGTTGCAGATTTTGGCGGTGCTTTTGCTCACGTGGATCTTGGTGGGGCCGAAGTACGGGAATCATCGGGTGACCCAGCAAATTGCCATCGTGGTGGACTCGTCTGCGTCGATGCAGCCGGTGAGAGAAGACTTGGAGGAGAAGTTAAGAGCAGCGCTGGTGAAAATGAAGGGCAGTGCCGATCATGCTTCGTACATCGTTTTGGACCACGATCCACGGAGGCCTCGCATTTATCAGGGGGATCAGGTGGACGAGCTTTTGGAGAGGATGTCGGAATGGAATCCGAGGGATGGTGCCCTTGATCCGACGGCGAGCCTGCGGATTGCGCGGAGCCTGGTTGGGCCCGGAGGGGTTGTCGTTTATTTGACCGATCATGAGGGCGAGGCGCTCCCGCTTTCGTGTCATCGGCTTGCGCTTGGGGAACCGAAGGCGAACTGCGGCTTTACCGGGGTGACGGTTGAGAAGACGGATGACGGGTTTGAGTGGGCGGCGGTGCTTCGGAATTATGGTGATGCACCCCAGACCAGGGAATGGACCGTTGAGACGCTCGATGGCAGGCGGAGTGAGGCGACGACGATCACTTTGCCGCCGCGTAAGTTGATGTCACTCAAGGGGGAAATTCCCGAGGGCGAGAAACGATGTGTGGTGCGACTGTCCGGTGATGCGATGCCGCTTGATGATGTGCTTCCGGTGATTGTGAAGGAACCGCGAGTGGCCCGGATGGCGATCACCGGGAATGATGAAGTGAAAGAAATGGGCTCGCGAATGGTGCGGGGATTTGCTCATGTGAAGGCTTCCGGGACCGGAGAAGACGTGGAGTTCTCGGTGGGGTCGGTGGCCTCGGGTGATGAGAGAGGATCGGAGAAGCCGATGATTCTATTTTATGAAGGAGTGGCAGGTGAACGGCCTTCGGGTGAGTGGTTGGCGGAGGAGCACGAGCTGACGAAGGGGTTGAATTTTCAGGCCTTGTCAATCAGGGCAATCGAGAAGGTGAAACGGCGTCGTGATGATCAAATCTTGCTGTGGCTGGATGATCAGCCGGTGATTCTTTTGCGGAGGGATCCGGTGAGCCAGGCCGAGCACTTGGTTTTTGCGTTTGCGCTGGAGGGGAGTAATGCAGGCAAGCTGCCGGCGGTGGCGGTCTTGCTACATCGGTTTAGTGAGGCCGTGGCCCGTGAGACTTTGACGGCGCATACGGGGGAGTTTGAAACAGGGCAACTATTGTCGGCGGAGTTTCCGGAGGAAGTCGCGCGCGAGGACTTTGAGCTATCGATGGTGGGCGTTGAGGGAAACGAGAGCGGGGTGGCTTTAAGTGAAAATTTTCGGGTGACCCAGCGTGCTCCCAAGGCTGTCTCTTATACACATCTGACGCTGCCGACGAT
>CAJXVQ010000421.1 GCA_913060685.1 uncultured Verrucomicrobiales bacterium | reverse complement strand
GAGATCAGCCTCGGTCTCGTGGGCTCGGAGATGTGTATAAGAGACAGGCATAGGTATCGTGCTCCGCACTCCCGGCCAGACTGGTGTGAAGAAGCCCAATGTTAAAGCAATCGGGAACCGCCCCGGGGTATCCGATGGCAAGATTCTCCTGAACACTCGCGGTCGCAAACCCCTGCCCATGAATCGTGACGGGCAAGCCGGTGAGCGGCACTGATTCCGGTTTCCTGACCGAGAGAAATTTGACGTTGTCCGGCGGCGAGAGGGATTTCGAAATCACAGACGCGGCATCGTGATTCCCGCTAATCGCGAAGACCGGAATCGCCGCCTCCTTCAAACGCGACATTTGTTGGTTAAAGAAAAGCGCGGTGGCATAATCCTTCTGATCTCCATCGTAGAGATCACCGGCAATGAGAACAAAGTCCACTTGCTTCTCCAAAGCAAGATCGACCAAATTGATGAGGGCACGCCGGGTCGCACCCCGGATTGCCTCAACGGGAGCATCCTCATGCCGGGACAAGCCGCGCAAGGGGCTATCCAAATGGAGATCGGCGGCATGGAGGAAGGTCAACATAGTCTTCCTGAAAAGTGTCGCACCCCGGCGACTTGGTCGAGCGGGGAATGAATCAATTCGATTCCGGGATCGATCTTCCTTCCGAAATAAAGTGAGATCATCGGATGAGACCTTTACTCCTTCTTCTCCTGGCTCTTCTCCCTGCCCACGCCGAATGGATTGACCTCTTCGACGGTCAATCAACCGAGGGCTGGACTCCTCGTGCCAAGGTCGAGCAATTCAAAGCGGTTGACGGCGAGCTCCATCTCCTTTCAAAAACCAATGTCTGGGTCACCACCAAGATCGAAATGTCCGATTTTGAGGCTGAGCTCGAGGTCTTCCTTCCCGAAGAGCCGGGCTTCAACTCCGGCCTCGCCTTTCGCTGCCAGGGAGCGAAAGGAAAACCCAAAGGTTACCAGATCGAAATTGACCGCAAGGCCCCAGGCGGAGTCTACGCCATCGGCCTCGGCGGTTGGCTCACCAAAGAAAAGGGACAACTCAAAGAGGGCCAATGGAATCACTTTCGCGTCATCGCAAAAGGCGATCACATTACGACCTTTGTCAACGGGGTCCAAGTTTCCGACATCCATCTCAAAGGCGATAAGCACCAACTCAAAGGTTATTTCGGCATCCAGCACCATGGCAAAGGCGGCACCGTCAAATTCCGCAAGATCCGCGCACGCAAAATCCCCGCTCAAGCAGAGTGATTGCGGGATTCGTAGAACCAACCGGAGGTCGAGATATGTTAAACAGCCCTCTAATTTAAAGTAATTCGGATCCGGTAAAAGACACACTCACTTTGAGCGGGAGCCATCGTGGTTACTCGCGTTCTTACCCCACCAGGATCATCACGAGTGTTCGACACCTGGGTTTGACCCATGACCTCATCCCAATTTACCAGGTCGGTCGAACTCTCAAGAGTACTCGTGAGCCCGCGGGCGGTCATGTCCAGTGACTCAACAAAGCGGAATTGATGGCTTGTCTCAGACAGAATTTTCACTTCGAAGGCCCGCCGATTGACCGAGGAATCGTTGGGATTTGACTCGGCGAGATACTCCTCAAGATTGGACAAACCATCGCCATCGGGATCATCTTCCTCCCCATTCATGGTGGTAAGGCCGAAGTCCTCCAACCAACTGGTAAACCTTTCGGAGAAAGAAAGACCAGTCCAAGCGATGGCGGGATCGATGATCAATTGGATCGTGGCCGCACTCGCGCTAATCCGGGAGCTATAGCCATTGGTCTGTCGATAGAAGGAACTTTGATCCGGATCGTTGGAGTTTCCCGAAGTTGGAATCAGGGTCCAACCATTGTTATCCCCGCCAATAAAAAAACCTCCGGCATCATAGAAGACTCCGTAGAAATCATTGTCGTTACTGGGTTCGTCGGCATCCGAGTAGGTGGCATCGACCGCATAGGTCACTCCCGCGAGCTTCCAAATCTCATCATCTTCGATAAACAATCCTCCTCCGGAATCACGGGCCGTGACCATCGCTTCATCCTGCCCAAGAAGGTTGTCGAAATCGAAGTGGAGAACCTCGTTTCCATTCGAGGTCGAAATTCCATCCACCTGATTTCTCCCCCAGCGGGATTTTTGAGTACTATACAATCCCCACTTCCAGCCCTTACCGCTCACCTCGTCTCCGCGATCAATTCCCCGGCCATGGACGACCATTTCCTTTCCCGCTTCGTCCGACCCGGTGTAAAGGAGTGCGTAATCGTCAAAGGTTTCCCAGATTTCAAAGACCCGCAAATCGGTGTCCCCGATTCTTACCGGCACCCCCTTGACGGCGAAGATCCGGTCCTCCACGCCATTGAAAAATGAAGCCTGGGTGACCCGGGTCTGGCTACTCCCCAAATGAGTCGCGGTCACGAAATGCTTTGGGGAGATAATCGTGGCATGAGACGTCAGGTATCGCAACTGGTGCTGCCAACCACTTCCAGCATAATCACCGGTGGGAGCCGTCTGGGTATTGGCAGCCGGACTGGGCCCATCCATAAAAATGAGCCCACTCGCTGGAAGTCCCACAAGGAACCATGACCACAACCATTTCATTGTCACAAAGACTAAGGCCAAAGAACGGTCCTGTCGCCCAAAAGATTAACGTCACTCCTTAGAACAGGCCGGCCTCCCCTTTCTGTTGATCAAGATACCCCTGGTCTACCAATAAATTTCCTTCGTCGATCGCCTCATGGACCAGCTCGTCGCACCGCTCATTGAGTTCGTTTCCGGCATGCCCTTTGACCCATTTCCAGGTCATCTGCTGACCCTCTGCCGCGCGGTCCAGACGCTCCCAAAGATCACGATTGAGCACCGGCTTCTTATCCGACTTTTTCCAGCCCCTTTTCTTCCATCCCTGCAGCCACCCCTTGGTCATGGAATCAATGACATACTTGGAATCAGAATGCAGGAGCACCTTGCACGGTTCCCTGAGAAGTTCCAGTGCCGAGATCGCCGCCATCAACTCCATCCGGTTGTTGGTGGTGTGATCGAACGCTCCCTTCATTTCCTTGCGATACTTCCCAAAGGTCACGACCACGCCGTAACCGCCCGGGCCGGGATTCCCCCGGGCACCACCATCAGTATAAACAACCACTTCCTTCATGAGCCTGCCGGGATCTTGGTTTCGCAAAGGCGGCTGACCGCTTCGAAGTCCGCTTCCGAAGCAAAAGCGGACTTGGGCAGGATGAAATACTGATCCCGTTGGAGGTAAAGCAAAACCCCCTTCGGCGAGAGATAGCGCCCCTCAAAATCACGCCACTTTATCGTCTTCTTGTGCCCTTTTGACTCCTGTTGAATCGTCTTCACTCCGAAGGTCCAGTGAAGCTCCTGCCCGGCTTGGGGCGATGACTTGGAGCCATGAATGAGCCGGTATTGCCAGAAAACCTTCCGCATGAAAAGGAGCGGCCCCACCAAAATGCAGAGAAAACCGAAGAGATTTTCACCGAGAAAAAGAAGCAACGCTCCGATTGGGACTAGAATGAGGTAAAAATATCGGAATATCAAAAAAACGGGATGCCGGTTCCGCATGTGCAGCGCCGAGCCCAGCTTCAGGGTTTTGACGTCGAACCGGCTTGTCGCGTGGTAGTCACTCATTTGTGCTTCCAGCCATACCCTCTTCCTTTGCGCTGGACAAGACCGTGATCTCCATGCCCTTCTTAGCGGTATGAGAACATTTTTGAAGCGACTCCTGTTTTCCTTCGCAGCTACGGCCGCCACCCTCTCCGCCCAGGAAGCCTGGCTCCTTGAGATGCCAAACAAATACAGCGACTACCTGATCAAGAAGTCCGTTGCCGGTGATTACGACACCGTCTCTGGAATCGTCGCCAAATTCCCCGACCTCATCACCCGAAAGCAGATCCGCGAAATTGAGCTTGTGAAATGGCAGGCCGATAGCGGTAAGATCAACAAAAAACGGGAAATTACCGAGGGGAGCCGCACCTTTAAAGCCGGCGTCCGCTACTATTCCATCAGCGGAGAAAAGCCCGACCATCGTCGGTTCAAGATCACCGCTCCGGTCATCGAGCGTAACATCAGCATCGATGTCTATGGCCTCATTCCCCGCGAATGGACGCCCACCTTTGCTCATCGTGGCGAAACCCTCACCACCGTTCTTCTCGAGCGTCATGCCGAATCCCCCTCCACCACTGTATCTCTTGGTAACCTGAGGCAGCTTGAGTATGACGCCGGTGCAGTAAAAGAAAGCGTCACCTGGTATTCCGCCGATCCACTTGATAAGATCGAACTCTATTACACCTCGGAAACCGGATTCGCAGCCAATCCCAAGGTGAAATTCACCACGAAGATTTTCTCTTCGGTCAAAGAAGACGGGAATTCCCTGCTCCGCATCGAAGCCAGTAGCCAGGACCCAAAGAAAACCGACTCCGTCACTCTCCATCACAATGAAGCCAGCTTTGAAGGGCATAGCGAAACCACCGGCCCGCTCAAAAAAGAGATCATCAAGATCGCCGACAAATCCTACACCAAGGAAGGCGAGGAAGGAGCATGGACGCTCACTTTGACAAAGGCTGAGTAGTCTGTGAGGAAGCTTTCGTTTTCTCTGCGAACGTCACTCCAAGGACGGTCGCCCAGCACAATAGTGCGATTTTAATTTTCATAGATGTCCTGACAGGACTGCAAAAAAGCTGGAATGCCTCAAGCGCGCAGAAAAAAATCCCGGTGCCACTTGTGCGCCGGGATTTTGTAAATCTGAAAATCTCTTGGTTTTCCTAGCGATCCGCAATCGGAGTCACCTTGGAAAGCTCGGTCGGCCCGACATACTTTGTCAGCGGACGGTAAAGTCGGCTGTCCTCAAGCTGCTCGAGCACCTGCGCGGTCCAACCGGCCATGCGTGAAATTGCAAAGATCGGAGTGAAGAGATCCGTTGGGATTCCCAGGGAGTAATAAACCGTCGCTGAGTAGAAATCGACATTGGCATTCAGCCCCTTTCGCTCCCGCATAATGGTTGCAATACGCTCGGACATCTCGATCCACTTGGAATCACCCAGTTCCTCGGTGAGCTTGATTGCCATCTTCTGAAGATGCGGAGCACGTGGATCAAGCACCTTGTAAACACGGTGACCGATACCCATGATCTTCTTCTTATTGACGAGGCAGTCTTCAACGTAGGCATCGACCTTATCGAGGCTGCCGATCTCCTGAAGCATTTTGATGACGCCTTCGTTCGCACCGCCATGAAGAGGTCCCTTGAGCGTGCCCACCGCCGAAGTCATCGCGGAGTAGAAATCAGAAAGAGTTGCCACAGTCACACGAGCGGAGAAGGTGGAAGCGTTCATGCCGTGGTCGGCGTGAAGGATGTAAGCGATATCGAGAGTCTTGGTGGCAGCTGCCGATGGCTCCTCGCCGGTGATGAGATAGAGAAAGTGGCCGGCCTCGGAGAGATCAGCGCGGACAGGTGGCAGATCGAGTCCCTGGCGGATCCGGTGGTAGTATGCCACGATGACAGGAGTTTGGGCACAGAGGGAAACCGCGACAGCAGCATTTGCCTCCTGATCAGGATCGCCCACCTTGGCACGCTTGTCATAAAGACCGAGCATTGAGACTCCGGTGCGGAGGATGTCCATGGGATTGGCATCCTTCGGAGCAGATTTCAGAAAATCAATGACTCCCTGCGGGATTTCCCGGTGGCTGCGAAGCTCCTTTTCGAAGGTCGCCAACTCACTGGTGTTTGGCAGCTTTCCGAAGTGCAGAAGGTAAGTGACCTCTTCAAAGCTGCAGTTCTCCACGAGCTCGTCGATGGAGTAGCCAAGGTATGAGAGACGTCCGTCAAGACCTTCAACATTGGAGAGTGCGGATTCGTTGGCAATAACTCCTTCAAGACCTTTGGCGTAATCAGACATAAATAAATAGATTTGGTGAAAGTTTAGGACGCAAAGCAATACCGCCACCTCCATCGGCGCGCAAGGGTTTCCAGATAAGAATGTTTCAGTTTTTTAGTTTAAGAAGGTTAACCATTCCGCCAGGATCACCGTCGTGAACACAGAATGGATTCTCGCCCTCGAAACGAGCGTC
>CAJXVQ010000420.1 GCA_913060685.1 uncultured Verrucomicrobiales bacterium | reverse complement strand
CTACACAGAGTAGATCGTCGGCAGCGTCAGATGTGTATAAGAGACAGACCTTGCTCCGACCGGATCGGTTGCAAAGATTTCCGGGAAAGAAGGACTTTCTTTCACGGGACGTGCGCGCGTGTTCGAATCAGAGGAAAAAGCGATGGAGGCCATTTTAAGCGGCAAGATCGAGGCGGGCGACGTCATCGTGATTCGCCTCGAAGGTCCGAAAGGCGGACCTGGAATGCGCGAGATGCTGGGGCCGACGGCCGCCGTGATGGGGCGTGGCTTGGGTGACAAGGTTGCTTTGATCACCGACGGTCGTTTTTCAGGAGGAAGCCACGGCTTCGTGGTCGGGCATATCACTCCGGAAGCTTTCGAGGGTGGCCCGATTGGCCTGCTCGAAGAAGGCGACAGTATTACCATTGATGCCAATACGAACGAGATCTTCACGGACGCCGACTTGGAGGCACGCCGGCCAAACTGGGTGCAGCCCAAGCCTCGCTACACGCGCGGAGTTTTGGCCAAGTATGCCAAATTGGTCACCAGCGCGAGCGAAGGCGCGGTCACCGACAAGTAAAGTCGTCGTTCTCTTTTCAAATACGAAAGGGCTCCTCCGAAAAGTCGGTGGAGCTCATTTGTTTTAGAGGTTTTCGTGCGCGGTCAGGAAGATTCTCACGTGGCCAACGAAGACCTTGGCGTTGATCTCAATCGGAACGCGCCAAGCATCATCCGAGAGCCAAACGGTGGCGGTTTTGAGCTTCTTGTAGACCTTCAGAGACATGTCGTCGTCAATTTTCTCCAAACCGATATTGAGTTTGATGCACTTTCTCCCCATGTGGTTTTCGCGACCCAGAACCTTGATTTTGGCGAGGTAGGGAGTGGCGACCGGGTGAAAAGGCATGACGACCAGATCACCGTTTTTGAGAGGCATGCTCCGGATTTGAAGTAATCCGCTGAAGAGATCGAGCGAGTGAGGATAGGCAAAGCTCTTGTTTTTTGTCCTGGCGGCTCCATTTTTGGTGTCTTTCTCGGTTCCGGTCACTCCCTTCGAAGTGAAGCGGAAATTCAGGACATCGACATCCTTCCGTTCTTTTTCGGTTCCCACGAACATGATGGGCCGGAGTGTTTTGGGATTGAGGAAGCTAATGTAATTGAATGTGTAGGGGTAAAGAGCATGCGCCCATCCGGTGCTGCCTCCGTAGGCATGCACGAGGAAGTGTTTCGGGTAGCGGGGGTCCTTTTCTCCAAAAAGAATCTTGAAGCTGCCTGCTTTAACTTTGCCATCCCAGGTCATGGAATAGCTGAGTTTTGTTGGCCTAATCTGCTTCAGAGGGGCTTTTTCGGGGATGTTGACATCTTTCAGCCAAGCTGGAGCAGCCCCAAGAGGGAGAGCGAGAGCGACTGTCAAAACCAGTGTTTTCATGTGCATTCTATGACCATTGAGGGGGGTGGTTTATTCAAAATCTGCCGGGAGGGGACAATTGACGAGTAAAAAGGCGTGACGATTGACTGGGGGAGATTACAACCCTCACAGCGCATGGGTAAAAAGGTTACTTACCAGGAAGCAGGAGTTGATACCCGGGCCGCCGCGGCTTTGGTGAACGAGATCAAGGCAGATGTCTCTCGGACTCAGAAGCAGCGGAAACTTCACAATTCATTTGGTCTCTTTGCGGCGGCTTTTGACTTAAGCGAATACCAGAACCCGGTCATTGTGACCGGCTGTGATGGTGTGGGCACCAAACTGGAGCTTCTTCTGGAGCACGGGATGGAATCAGAAGCGGGTAAGGATCTGGTGGCGATGAGTGTCAATGACATCATCACGACCGGAGGAGATCCTTTGATGTTTCTCGATTATATCGGGATCGAGAAGCTCCAGCCGGAGCGCATCAAGAAGCTCATTTCCGGAATGTGCGATTATCTCGAGGACTGCGCTTGTATTCTCGCAGGCGGAGAAACCGCCGAGATGCCTGGACTGGTTCCCCCCGATGTGGTCGAGCTTTCGGGCTTCTGTATTGGGGCGGTGGAAAAAGAAGACCTGATCCAACCGGAGACAATTCAGCCGGGCGATGTTTTAGTCGGCTATGGATCCGACGGTTTCCATGCCAATGGTTGGAGCCTTTGCCGCCGAATTCTCGCTGAGCACGGAGATGAATTCAGCACCGAAGAGATCAAGTCTATGCTGGCTCCGACACGGCTTTATCATGATGTCACCAACGGCTTCAAAAAGAGCGGTATTCGCGCCAAAGCTTTTGCCCACATCACCGGTGGAGGGCTTCCTGAGAATCTCGAACGCCTCCTCCGCGGAATGGGAGCTGATTTGACCATTCCATTTTGGGACAATGATCCGATTCAAAAACTTCTCGCTCATAGTGATCCGGAGGATCGCTTCAATGCCTTTAACATGGGCATTGGCTGGGTTGCCATTGTTGATGCCGCAGATGCAGATGCAGCTTGTGGACAGGGTCCCGGCGGGACGGTCCTTGGCGAAATTCGTGCGGGCGACGGTGTCACCGTGACCGTTCAATCCTAGTTTCCCAGAAAATATCATGAGTGACCGTCTCACCCACGAATGCGGCATTGCCGTGGTTCGCCTCAAGAAACCGTTGGCCTATTATCAGGACAAGTATGGCACCGCACTTTGGGGGTTTAACAAGCTCTTCCTCCTCATGGAAAAGCAGCATAACCGGGGGCAGGACGGAGTTGGAATCGGTTGCGCCAAGATCGGGATGCCGGCCGGGCAGCCTTACATATTCCGGCGCCGTGATTCCAAGAAGGATTCACTCGCCAAGCTCTTTCGGACCGAGTTGAAGGAGCTTAGTAAGAAAAACCGCAAAGGCCTCATCGATGAGAATGATCCCGAGGACCTGCGCCGGAGTTTCGACTTCGCCGGTGACGTTTACATGGGGCACTTGCGTTACGGGACCTCCGGGGAATTTGATAATGGTTCCTGCCATCCCTATCTTCGTCGCAGCAACTGGCCGACAAGGACGTTGATGGTCATGGGGAACTTCAACATGACCAACACCACCGAGCTCAATGAGCGCATGAAGGATCGCGGTCAGCATCCGGTTTTTGGGACCGATACCCAAACTGTTTTGGAGGAGATCGGCTTCCATCTCGACGAAGCCCACACTGATATTTACCACGAACTCCGGGACGAAGGAATTCCCGGTGATCATACCGCTGAAAAGATCTCGGCACGACTGAACCTGGCCCACATTGTCGCCGAGTCTGCCAAGGGGTGGGATGGCGGCTACTGTATTTCCGGGGTGGTTGGAAATGGCGATCTTTTCGTCATGCGCGATCCTCACGGGATTCGACCGTGTTACTACTACGAAACGGATGAGGTGATTGCGTTCGCCAGTGAGCGGGTCCCCTTGATGACGGTTTTCGAAGCCGAGCAGGACGAGGTGACCGAACTCGATCCGGGCACGGTGATGACGATTAAGAACAACGGCGACCATCGATCGGAACGCTTTGCTGATCCTGTCACGCCGAAGCCATGTTCATTCGAGAGAATCTATTTTTCCCGGGGAAATGATCCCGAGATCTACGCGGAACGCAAGGCCATGGGTGCGGCTCTGGTTGACCAGATCGTCGAATCGATTGATCACAATTTTAAGAACTCTGTCTTTTCCTTTGTTCCGAACACTGCCGAGACGGCCTACTACGGGCTCATGGACGGCCTGCGGCTCCATCGCCGTAAGCGGGTTCGCGATGATCTCTTAAGTTCGCTGGAAGCAGGGGAGCTTGATGCGGAAAAGCTGGATGAGTTGGTCCTGCGCAATTGGCCGGTGGGTGAGAAGATCGCCCACAAGGATATTAAGTTGAGGACCTTTATCTCGCAGGAGAGCGGACGGAATCAATTGGTCTCCCACGTTTATGATATTTCTTATGGTGTCGTTCCGGTAGGTGGAAATCTTGTCGTGCTTGATGATTCGATTGTCCGGGGCACGACCTTGAAGCAGTCCATCCTTAAAATTCTTGCCCGAACCAAGCCCGGCAAGATTGTCATTTGTTCGACAGCTCCCCAAATCCGCTATCCTGATTGTTACGGGATCGATATGTCGGAGTTGGGGAAATTCATCGCATTTCAAGCGACGATTAATCTGCTCAAGCGATCAGGGGATTCCGCACTCATTGAGGAAGTCTATCAAGATTGTCAGACGGAAATGGCAAAGCCCCGTAGTGAGAGGAAGAACGCTGTTCTGAAACTCTACGCCGGATTCACCAACGAGGAGATTTCCGCCGAAATCGCCCAGATCGTCTATCCCGAGGATATTGACTGGCATGGAGAAGTTGAGGTGATTTACCAGACCGTGGAGAATCTCCACAAGTCGATCAATGCCGAGACCTCGGGTGATTGGTATTTCACCGGCGACTATCCGACTGTCGGAGGTTACTCGGTCGTCAACAAGGCCTTCATTGACTGGCGGGAAGGTAAGACCGGCCGGAGCTATGATCTCGCGCTTTAGTTCGAAATTTTAGCGAGGAAGTCCTTCTTTACGATCATCGCGGTCGCGTAGGCTGCCATGCCTTCACTTCGCCCAATCCATCCCATCGTCTCATTCGTGGTGGCCTTGATTCCGATTGCGTCGGGGGTGAGCCCGAGGGACTTGGCGATGTTCACTTTCATCGCAGCGGCATGAGGAAGGACTCTCGGAGCTTCGGCAACCAGGGATGAATCAACGTTCATCAACTGGTAGCCTTCTTCTTCACAAAGACTGGCGCACTTTTCAAGAATGCGGAGTGAGCAAATGTCCTTGCAAGAGGCCTCTCCGGGCGGGAAGTAAAACCCGATATCAGGCAGCCCAAGGGCCCCCAGAATGGCATCGGCGATGGCGTGGCTGAGAACATCCGCGTCAGAATGGCCATCCAATCCGTGGGTGTGGGGGATTTCAACTCCGCCCAAGATGAGCGGGCGGCCTTCGGCAAATTGGTGGACGTCATATCCGATACCTGAACGAATCATAAGATCTCTTCGATGGGGATTTTTCCGTTGGTCGCTACGATGGAGTAGACATCGGGATTGTTTTCGTGTGGGACGAGATCAACCCGGCCGCCGGTCGCTTCGATCATCAGTTGCCCTGCCGCAATGTCCCAGAGGGAAATACGTGACTCAATGTAGGCGTCGAGGCGACCGCAGGCAATGTAGGCCATTCCCAGCGCCGCTGATCCCATCATGCGCATCTTGCGCGCTTTGAGTGATCCTTTTTTGAATCGGGTTAATCCGGTGCTGAGTGCTTCCTCGTCCTTCCCGCAGCCGACAAAGAGGATCGATTCCTCGAGTTTCTCGCGAGTGCTGACCGTGACCTCTTCTCCGTTAAGTTGAGGTTGGCCACCTTTTTCGACGGTCCAGAGTTCATCGACCATGGGATCGTAGATGACTCCGAGGACCAATTCGCCATCGACGCGCTTGGCTATCGAGATGCAGAAGTGGGGGATGCTGTAGAAAAAATTTACGGTGCCGTCGATGGGATCGACGATCCACTGGTGGTTCGAGGATTGGTCACCGGCGAGTCCTTCCTCGCCATAGATGGCGTGGCCGGGGTTCTCCTTCAGAATGATTTCGGTGATCAAGTCTTGGGACTCCTTATCCAGGGCCAGCTTCAAGTCGTGATGAAGGGCTTCATCGACATGCTTTGGCTTGTTGAAATTCGCGCGGAGAAGTTTTCCAACTTCCTTGGCTGCGTGGACTGCAGTTTCTAATTCGGTCACGGGGAGAAGATGAAGGATTCACCCCAGGATGCGAAGCTTTTGTATCCTCTTATGGTTCTGTGGTGTTCTTTCTTGCAAAAAGATCCAAGCAAGGAAAACGATTACGGCCAGAATCCGGACGATGAGGAGTATCCCCATCAGCGTCCGGATTCTGTATTTGAGATCACACGACACGATGAGAAGGAAGCCCTAACTCGGTTGTAATCAGAAATCTATCTGAAAATATTGCATTGGAAATCAGGGCGATCAAGGGATCGGGCTGGAGCCAAAGGCCCTGCGCACCGTGGCGATTCGCTTTTAGCGGTTGGCCCTTAGATTTCTCGCGGTATCGGGTGCGGTCAGAACATAGGTAACACATCAGGCTCAATAGATGGGTAACACTTGTT
>CAJXVQ010000419.1 GCA_913060685.1 uncultured Verrucomicrobiales bacterium | reverse complement strand
TACACAGAGTAGATCGTCGGCAGCGTCAGATGTGTATAAGAGACAGGTGTGGATAAATCTTAGCGATCCTAGCCTTGATCGAAAGAGCCGAATCAAGATCAAAGGGCTTTCCCAACTCATCCCACTCTTCCTTCAAGCCCCTCTTTTCCTGATTCTCCATCAGAATCAGCCATTTCCCATCCTTTTTGGTGAGGAGTGCTTTCAGGTGGATATACTCGACCCTCTTCGCCGTATCACCCACCTTCTGCGAATAACGAAACATCCCGGTCTCATGAGCTGTCGTGGCATCTCCCCACCGCCTCTTTAAACGGAAATCGACACTCGCTTTCATCGTCCCCGCCTTAGTTTGGTTAAACTCTGTCTTCCAACGCTTCAAAGCAGAAGCCAAAGGCTCGCTCGTTTTCTTTGTTCCAGAGATGAGAACGCCATCCGGATGACAAGTGGCCGCGTAAGCAGCAAAGTCTCCCTCTCCCACTGATCTCGAGACCTCAGCCCAATAGGAATCGAGTTCGCGTAAGCGGTCTGCCCGTTCACCAAGCTCTCTTACCTTCAAATCTCTCCAGAGAATTTTTCCACTTTTGGCCTTATGAACCTGGAGCCCAAAGTATCCCTTTGAATAAGTGCCATCACCCACCCAATGGGCTGCCGGAACTCCATTCAACCAGGTCTTCACGGTATTTCCCTTCGCCATCACCGTGACCCGATTCCAGCCCTCCTTGTTCAGTGCTTTGCGTACTTTGGCATGCTCATTCAGCCAGAGCGGATACCAATACCCGCCGCAGCTCTGTCCATAGACACCACCCGACCATCCGCGGGTGTTCTTGATCCCCTCCATCTCAACTTGCGGTCCAAAAACGGCAGACTTCTCGCTGGACTGGGCACGAAACATGACTCCCGAATTGAGATCCTGTTCCCACTTCATTTCACAGGTGAAGACAAAGTCCTCATAGTCTGCCCTTTCCGTACTAAGATAGGTGCTGGCTTCGCCGGGAACACACGTTCCGATCACGACGCCATCTTTATACTCAAAGGTTGCTTTCCCACCTTTGCGTCCCCAACCGGAAAGATCACGACCATTGAGAAGCGACACAAATCCATCCGTCAAATTCGGCTCGACATCAGTATTCAAAAGCATCTTCCCGGGGTCTGGGGCATTGGCCTGCGTGTTGTATTTATCAAACCACTTTTTCTGGGATGGATCGACTTCACCGGCCGATGAAATTCCGACCGCAACGACAGCGAACACACTCGCTAAATTTCTCATCTTCATGATGAGAGATTGCTATCAGAAAACCCGGAACCCTACCAGCGCTCAGCAACAACACGGAGATATCGAATCTCGGACGTGCCGAGATCATCCACAAGACAAACAACAAATTCCTCAATCCCATCCTGCCGAACAACGCGCTCCACTTCCTCAATCTGACTCGCGTCCAACTGCATCCAGTCATTCATATCACTCGACCCTTCAAAACGGAGACGGGCATCGACCGCGGCAGCGGCGATCCGGCATCTCAAGGCGAGGTGCTTTTGACCCTCTTCGCCATCAATGACCTCCGGCCTGGGATCACCAAAGTGATCATCCGAGGGATCGGAAGGGTCGGTTCCAACACAATACTCCCAGAACCTGCGGCTATCCGAAATACCAGTCTCACGCCCTGCCCAGTTCATCCAAAAATCAAAGGGCTGATCTTCATCATTCGGGACTCCCGCATTAAGGACTTCTTTTGCGAAGTGCCCCAGATTGGAATTCAAACAAACAGTCCATCGGCCACTGGAGACAGGACCCAGGTCAAAATCGTGCTCCACCCATATCCCTGCTCCTAAAGTATCAGATGGTGGAATCCGCCCAATCTCTTCATTCGAACCGGCACGCACAAATCGAGGTCGCAGAAAAAACGAGGGTCCCACCGCGCGCGCCTCACCCCAGTCAACAGACCAGTCATCACGCACGGCCAGATCTTCCGGAACATAAAGACGCACCGCAGCGGTCCATCGTCCGATGAGTTCGTCATGCACAATCGTCAATGCAGTGGTATGTTCAGGCTCGGGATCGTCCTCCTCGATTTCAACACTGACGTAGCCAATGAGAGGATTTCCCAAGTGGTTTCCAAATCGATCACAAACCAACTCCGGTTCACTCAACAACAAGCGATACCTTCCACGGTCTGTTGCATCCCAAGATCCCCCCGGAGCTTCCATGCGATAAGTCGCAATCGCACCCGCTGTGAAATCAGCGGTGAAATTAAGACGGGTTCTCTCTAACTCAAAGACTTCCCCCATTCGGTTCACCGCAGTAAGAACCTGGGCCTCGATGCCCTCGACGACCAGTTCGCCGCCGTCGAAGAACTCTACTGAAAATTCGAGTGCTTCGGCCCCCGGAGCGGTCACATTTGCATTCCGAACCGTGACCTCGGGTGGTTGGATGTCCCCGGACATATCGCGAACTGTGATTGGAATACTCCCGACCACTTCTTCGAGAGAATTGAGCGTATAAAGATACTCTCCGGGGAGAAACATTCCCAGAGGAACCTGGTATTCGATCACCATTGGCACGATAATGAGGACACGTGGATCAACCCACGCCGTAAAGGATGACGAACTGAGATTCCCCTTTCGGCTTGCTTCCGTCCACTCGACTCTCTCGACGTATTGCCCAAAAGTCAGACTGATATTAGCGGCATAGACGGGATAGAGAGAACGGGTTGGCAACCGCTCGAGTTCAATCTCGACCCGTGAAGGAAGTCCCTTCACAAGATTGCCCGATCCTCCCTCCACCTGAAATTCGCTGTGAGCAAGCTTGGTATCGCCGCCCTTCAGATCGAGCGCATAATCGCCGGGTTCCAACATACCCAGTTCGACACGATGAGTGTAGCTGGTCAAAACCTGTGGCACAATTCCACCCGGATCGTATCCCTCAACTTCCACACAAAACACGCCGTCATCATTCCTCGCAACTTCTCCCCAGTTCACCTCGACAGGATAAGGAAAGGTCACCGTCATGGTGGCAACACCGAGCTCTGCCAGATTTCCTCCCGGTGCACCTGGGGTCGCAAAGGTCTCCACGGAGATCTCTCCTGAAAGCGCTTGCACCGTCTGCTTCACATCACCAACCGAAACCTCAAATATCCCGGCCAAGGCCACGTCGAAATGAGTGCCGTCCTTTTTGGCGACTTCTCCACCGGCCAACATGACCGCATACTCTCCGTTGAATTCTTCCGTCCAACCTCCTTCAGGGGCCTGGAGTTCATAGACGGCCAAGGTTCGAGTGGCTGGAACCTCCTCACCATTTGGTCGGGGAATCACATGGCTCCATTCCACGAAAGTCACCTCGGAATAAAACCCGTCGGAATTTGTAACCCACAAATCACCGTCATCATGAGTTCGACCCACCACTCCAGATTGACTGTCAAAAATCACACTGATTCTTAACGGGGTATCGTCTTCCGTCGTGACATCTGCCACCTCCGCCCGAACAAAATCAAACTCAAGAGGTTCGTCACCCGTGGCAAGGAGACACAAGACCCCAAACAAAACACAAATCGTTCTCAAAAACTTCACTTTCATCATGATATTCCGATAAAAGAAGTATTAACAGACACCCTTGCTTTCCCCAATCCCAAAAAATACGCCCTCAATCTCAGGGCCAGCAGCAAAGGAGCTAAAACCACGGATCTGCACGAATTCTCACGAATTTTAAAATCCGGGACTTCGAAACCCATCGATAGTCAGGCTCCTCAACCATGATTCGTGGGGATTCGTGGTTTAAAAAATAACATACGGTCTTCTTTCCCCACGATAAGAATAGTTGTCTCTCTCCCTTCCTTGTCCCTGCCCTCAAGCCTCGATCTCGGCGTCGCTGGTCCTTCTGACGGAACCCTGCACCGTGACATGAAAATGCCATTCGCCGATCAGCTCCCTGATCGCGAGCATATTTAATCTGACCAAGAGATAAATATCAGCCTTATGGGAGGAAAAATCCTCAATCGGAACCCAGGCATCACGCGCCGCGAGGTGCTGCCGCAACTCCTCAAGGCGCTCCGCCACTTCCGGCTTGGCGGGAATGACGGCCTGGCACTCTTCAAAAATTCTCCCCATCCACCCCGGTCCCGCGAGGATCAAAGCGACGAAGCCTTGCCCGATCTGCCCATATTCCTGGTTACTCAGGCGCGACAAACGCATCCCCGGTTTCCGATCCGTCTTCTGGGCCACTCTCTCCCAATCCTGTGGACCTTTCATCTTTAGGTAAAAGTGCCCCCCCATAAAAACCGCCACGCCAAAGATGCTTCCACCGACCAAAACCGGAACGGTAAGGGCGCGAACTCCGGTGAAGAGACTCGCGAGCAACCAGACAAAAAGAAAGACCACCAAAAAAACTGCAAATGAACCAAGAGCCCAAAGACACATTCGCCCAAAACAGCGTAAGTTGTGACGCCTAATTAACTTTGGCGTAACGATCAAGGGACGGCTGGACATTCGGATAAGGAGTGTAACGGCCAAAGGCCTGTATTCCTTAGTCTCGCCAGGGAGATAAAATCTTCAACAAGGCATATCGAAGCCTTGCTTTCGGCTCACGCGGGGCAAAAACGCGTAAAGTCTTTCCGGTTGGCAGGAAGTCACACTCGGAAGAACGCCCCCAGAGTTCACCATCCACCTCAACGGGAACCTCCTCCTCGCAAGTCACCTTCAACCCGGCGGCTTGGACGTATTCCACCGAATCACCGTGTGAATGCGGATCGATTCCTCCTTTCACCAACCCCGTGAGAGAGTCTTTTACGAACTGATATCCGGATTCCTTAAACACCACCACATCCAGTAAATTATCGGAATTATTGGCGTTTTTGAAGAGCGGAAACTGGCCACCGTAAAGCGATCCGTTTCCAATCAGAAGAGCAATCCCCTCCAACTCACGCCCGTCACTGCAGGTCACTTTCAAAGTGGGAGGCTTTCCTCGTATGACCCTCGTCGCAGCCAACAAATAGGCGAGAGGCCCCAGACGTTTCTTACTCTCCCAAGTGGTTTCCTCAATCACCTGGGCATCAAATCCAATCCCGGCCATCTGGACAAAGGGCGCTCCATTCATCGCGAAGAGATCGACCTCCTCACTGTGCCCCTCGTCAATGACCTTCATGGCATTCTCGAGCTTGTCGTAGGGAATCCCCATTTCACGGGCGAAGACATTCATCGTCCCGGTGGGGAAAACCCCCAGAGCCGTGCTTGAACCAGCGAGACCTTCCACTACCGCGTTGAGCGTGCCGTCACCTCCCGCTGCGATGACCAGCTCTTCCCCTTCCTCTGCGAACTGACGGGCCAGATCGATGGCCTCCTCGCGACTGCGAGTCGCATAAATCGTGAACCGGGTTGCGTGAGCCATGATGAACTTCAGCGCCCGACGTCCCTTCTCACTCTTCGCCTTGGGATTCAAGATAAGAGGGTAACGTGGGGGCAGCGTGCTCATGAGTCCTTTGCGGGGACAGGAAAGCCCATCCTCTCCAATTGGTCCAGAACCAAGGAGACCGGGAGTCCCACGATATTGTCGAAGTCTCCCTCAAATCTCTCTACAATCATCTCCCCGTGATCCTGAATGGCATAGCCGCCCGCCTTGTCTAAAACGGGCACCTTTTCGAGGTAGCTCTCAATCACTTCATCGGAGAAGTCACGAAACTTCACAAAAGACGTCCCCACAAATTCGGAGATGTGATTCCCATGGGCCAGAACAACTCCGGTCATGACCTCATGGACCCGCCCCCGAAAAAGACGAAGATTGCCGGCAGCCTCCGAAAGATCGACCGGCTTTCCGAAGGTCCGTCCCCCGAGAGCCACCACGGTATCAGCACCGATCACCATGGCATTCTGGTTCTCAAGAGAGACCGCGAGACACTTCAAGCGGGCATTGGAGAGAGCCAGTTCTCTGGGAGGCAGTTCATCCCCCGACAGTTCCTCGACATCAGGAGAGAGAATTTGGAATGATAAACCCGTAGCTGCGAGGAGATCCCGACGCCGGGGAGATCCGGAAGCAAGAATGAGCTCCCAGTCGAGTGTTCCCTCAGATAAGCCAATCCTGTCTCTTATACACATCTCCGAGCCCACGAGACCG
>CAJXVQ010000418.1 GCA_913060685.1 uncultured Verrucomicrobiales bacterium | reverse complement strand
ACACAGAGTAGATCGTCGGCAGCGTCAGATGTGTATAAGAGACAGGCCTGGAAGAAATATCGCAACATTCTACACCAACGGGGTGGCCGCTTAAACGTGCTGTCCAGAACTCCGAATGAATTGCTGGAGGTCGTTCCAAAGGAGGGCGTTTTTGTCCAAATATTCGGGATCGATGGTTGGCTGAAGGCCATCATTGTGGATCGTTCGGAAGCATCGTTTTCGGAATTGAATTTTCCTAATTCTGTTTCGGTGACAATCTCAAGGATTCTCCACGGGGATTCGGAAAAAGGATGGGATGGGTGGGGAACCGCCTACCAGCGATTCAGGACCTTTCCGGACGATGAGGACGCGAATGATGAGGCTAACTTTTTTGAGGCTTGGGGCCAAACGGTCACACACTGTCTTAGATCAATTGGGCATGCGCTCATGGAGCCCATTCACCGATTCTTGAAGGAGAAGGGATATGCCACGGGGTCCCCCGTGATTCTTTCACCGCCAGGCGAATTGGCAAGTTTGCCGCTGAACTCGGTGCTCCTTGAAGATGGAACAATTTTTTCCGACCATTGGAGCTTCAGTATTGTCCCCAATTCAGTGTTGATAAGCCAAGCTTGGAACCAATCTAACGAGAGCCTCCCGCATCGAGTTCTCATTGTATCTGAGTATTCTAAGGACCGGCATGAACACGAAGGTCCAGAGTTTCTCAGCTTTGCGTCAACCGAATCAAATGTGGTGGCTTCCCATGTGGCCTCGTCGTATCGACGAACTCTTGATGAGACGGCTCTGAATCTTGCCGGAGTTTTAGAGGCTCAGAATGAGTCCTCTATTGTCCATTTTGCATGCCATGGAGCGCAGCATCCCGAGAAGCCCGATTTGTCCGGATTGGCACTACCGGGGGGAGACGTCCTCACATTGGCAAGGTTACGCGCTTCTCCTAATCATGGCCAAGCCAAGAGACTCGCAGTTTTATCCTGCTGTGAAACAGGGATTTCCGGCCGAACCATTCCGGCTGATGAATTTGTGGGCCTTCTCCCGACGATGCTCCAAGCGGGGTTTCAAGGTGCGATCGGAACTCTTTGGCCAGTCTA
This sequence comes from uncultured Verrucomicrobiales bacterium, assembly GCA_913060685.1. Classification (GTDB taxonomy): domain Bacteria; phylum Verrucomicrobiota; class Verrucomicrobiia; order Verrucomicrobiales; family Akkermansiaceae; genus SW10. The sequence continues at coordinate 5,025 of CAJXVQ010000418.1, read as the reverse complement.
TGATGATTCTGCGATGTGCCTGATGGATCGGTTTTATCGCTTGTTCCTCGCAGAGGACGGAAGTGAAAAATGTTCGCCTGCAGAGGCTTTGGCCCAAGCACGAGCATGGCTCAGGGTGGTCACGATAGGAGAGCTAGTTGAATGTGGCTTATTCACGAGTCGTCAGGCTCTTCAACTCGCTGAATTTCGGTTTGCGGCCGTTAGACTTCGAATTCAACCTGTTGGTCAGAGTGCACCTGGTGAAAGCCAGAGAAAGGACGAAGCGGAGGAAGAAAAGCAGGTATCCCTGACCTCGAAACAATTGCAGGTCCGACCGTTTTCGTCTCCCGTCGATTGGGCACCCTTCATCTTGGTCGGGACTTAGCAAGGGAGCAGAATCGCAAAAATCGTTCGTAGTACATCGGGCTATCGCGAGCTTCACAGAAATGGGATCTCAAAAAGATGTGCACGTTCGGCACGACCGAAAAGAACGTCAGCAATTGCCTTATGCCACTGAGCTGGTTCAGCTACGGGCTTGATTCGGCGGGTCGTAAATTGCCTGGCTGGAATTTTGATTCGTGTGAATCGAGGTTGGTCGTCCTTGAGTTGTTCGGGCATGGAGGATAGCAGACCTTCAAGATTTGATTCGATCGTCTGAATTTCAGAGCGCTTGAATCTTGAACTCTTCTCTAAAACCAGGCAGGCTTCAACTCCTTTGCTGGAACCAATATCAAGAAGCTTCTCGCTCGTGATTTTTAGCTTTCGTCTTCGCGGTTGATCTTTTTTGATGATCTCTTCCTCACGGTAAATGAGTGACCACTCTGACGATGGATAAAGAGAATTAACACCCTCAGTGCTGCCAATCCAAATGACACAAAATGTGGTGTTGGTGCTTCCCTCGACGACAACCGAGAAACGGCTGGAGCGATCAAGCTGGCCGCTGCATTCCTTCGAATCGATTACTCTTTTGTTTCTTACAGGAAGCCCTATCGAGATTCTTTTTTCGTCTTTTGGCTCAATGACTTGTGAGCAGATTCTGGAAATTTCGGATTGTGTAACCTCCTTCCCGCCGAGGCTTTTCGTATCCACTTCGACCATAGCTGTGACTTCTCCCAAGATGCGAACTTGCTGCCGGTTGTTGACAACCGATGCTTTTAGAAAGGCCCTGTTTGAGTCGGCGCCTTGATTCTTTCCTTGAAACGGCACGCCTCCAAAGATCCGGGTATGCCAAGACGAAGGTGTCTTTCGATTTCCGCTGTAGAGAACCTTGAGTGAAGGAGCGAATTTTTCGGGGATATGATCAGGTCCCAGTGGAGTTCCGATGCGGCTAAGATACGTGAGGAGGGTTAGCAAGCAAAGAGCTTCGATTCCCGGTTTGGATTGCCCTCCAAACTCGTCACTGCCCATTGGGAGAGGGGTATTACCAGTTGCCCAAATTTGTTGAAATTCCCAGTCCTTGGTGTCAGGATTCAGTCCGAGCTTTAGCGTAAGAGAGGAGCCTTCTTGTTTCATAACATTCCTGGGCGAAGGTAGTCTTTGCGGAAGTTTCGCGCAACCATTGCGCAAGTCATTGTGGCACCGTTAGGGAATCTTGGTCCTCATCTGGCAGCTTTGGTGGCGTTATGAAAACCCCATCCAATGGATCTCAGTCGGACGATGAATTCTTTGATTGGCTAGCCTCCGAGCGGCCATTTTCCCTCAACTATCTTCAGAAAAAATACTCAACAATTTCGCTGGACGATGCCAAAGACATCTTTGGGTTACTTTGCGAACATCAGCGTCGACTAGGAGCCCACCGTTTCAAACTCCTGGAGCGTGGAGTGCTCGTTGAGAGATTAAACTGGAAGGCGCTCGATTTTTTGAAGAGACACGCTGCTGTCTCTCGAGGAGGGGACGCCGTCCATCAGGACATCGATGAAATTGCTGACTGGCTGGAATGTGATCAAGCTAATCCTCTTGAATCAATGATTCAGACCAGCGAACGCCTTCTCACCTATGATCTCCTGAAAAGGGTCTTACCTCGCTGCAACAAGAGGCAATATATTTTCGCAACGGTTGCTGCCAATGTCATCTTATCCGGTGAGTCTGTGGCCAATTGGTCGGATGGGTTTACCAGCGAGCAACGGATAGAATTCATGACGAACACGAGTGGAGAGGTCCTTGACAAAGAGGATGTCTTTCGACGGGAGGTCAACCGGGCCTGCCTGCAGGTGGTCGATAAGCTCAAGACACTTTTTCGAAGAATGGATGGTCACTGGATGAACTAGTCCCGCTTACAGCGGTGAGGGGGACCTTCCTGTTGAGGCAGGAATCCTCTCCTGAACCTAAAACCTAAAAACACTTAGAAAATGACTGAAACTATTCTTCCAATCTTCGCGTCCTTTGACTTGGGGGTCCTGGCACAGGCCACTGATCTCGGAGGTCAGATTAAAGAGGTTATCAAGCTCCTCCGCATGATTGCCTATATCCTCTCCATAGCCTCTCTTATCGTTTCGGCCATAATGTTTGGGACGGGCAGGGTCGAGGCCGCGGTCTACGGAGTCGCTGCCGCCGGGATCCTCGCATTGTCTGCATCCATCGTGAAGTTCGCCTTCGAAGCAACCGGTGATGATTTTGACCTTTAAACGATTGGATCATGAGCGACTCACAAAATACGCGTTGGCATCGGTCCAACGCCGGGGGCGAGCGTGGCCCCATGATTGGCAAGTTCACCGGCCTGCAGGTCTTTGCCCTCGGGATTGCCCTGGGGGTGGGTTTGTTGGTTTTTGTCTCCTTGTCAGGGAGTCAGATCGGATTTCTGGCCAGTCTTGGCGCAGCGGCTGTCATGCCTTTCTCGACGACGATCGTCCTTCTCACTCTCGTTCGCGGGAAGCCGAAGGGATATTTTTCTCAATGGTTGGAATGGTGGCGATTGAAGAAACAGGGATTGAGCCTGCTCGAACGGGAACCCGCCAAGAGCAAAACCGCCACTGTGAAGGACGGCTTCATCTCCCACGGACTCATCGTCCTCGAGGGGAAAGCGGGAAAAGCGACGGCCTCCTGTGGGCTCGAGATTTGCTGTCCAGCCATGGAGTCTTCGTCAGTCGATACCCTCAATGACATGGAAGATCGATTGAGAGGTTTGATTCGTCAAATTCCGAAGGGATGGATGATGCAAATTTGTTGGCGAAAAGGTGGAGGCTATGAAGATGACTTACGCCACTTCTATGAAGACACGGAAGAAAATGCCACCAGTCCCTGGAGTCGTCGTCAGCGGAACGAACGCTTCGTTCGAAGCAGCCGGGAAGATGAAGAGGGAAGTGTCACGAGTTCACGGGTTCGCTTGTTCCTGAAGGCTCCCCTCAACTTACGCCAAATCACCCGTGGCAGTGAATCATCCTACGATGAAGCCCTCAGGTCGATCTCCCGGAACTTCGAAGCTCCGGTTGCAGAGATTGAACGAGTCATGACCCAATTGAATGGTCGTGCTCGTCTCCTGAACGACGAGGAACTTTTTGAAGAGGTCAATCTCCACTTCAACCCTGGATCCAGCGTTCCTCCGGAATGGAAACGAGAGCTGTCTCTCTTTGAGAACATTCTCTCGGGAGAAGTCGTTCCCGTCGTGGAACCGGAGGCAGGGTTCTTCTTAGGTGGGCGATACCATTCCTCATTGGCCCTTTCCCAGCTCCCTGAGGTGACTGCTTCCGGTATCATCACTCACCTTACCAACCTTCCTGAACAGGGTTTTCAATTGTCGACCCATCTTGAAACTCTCGACCCCCTGAGCGAGATCGAGAAGGCCGAGACGATGAAGGCCAAATTGGAGCGCGCCCGACAGAGTAGTCATCATAGTCGATTGGACTACGATATCCGCATTCTGAATGATCGTATTCAGCGGCTCTCATCGGGAACCGTATCTCCCGTTCGAGTGCAGGTTTTGGTTCATGTCTCAGCGGAGAATCAAGGCGACCTTAAGACACGAATGAAAGCCCTTGTGGGTGCCGTCTCTGGCATGAAGTCGGCCAAGTTTTACGAGGTAGCCCTCCCAACTACCTGCCGGAATATCTTTCTCGCCGGTCTGCCAGGGTCTCCCTACCGGGAGCCTGCTTTTTGGCACCTGGTGGATGATCCGACCGCCGTGAATTTGATCCCGATTTGCGGAGATTCAAATGAGTCACTCAAAGGTGCCGAGGCGCTCTATCGAGGTCGGCAGGGGAATCTCATCGGTGTCAGCGGTTTTCATGGAAAAGGAAAACGAAAGTCGCCAAGCCATGCTTTCATCACGGGGCGGACTGGCAGCGGAAAAAGTGTTCACGGCATTGATCTTCTGACCCAACTCGATGCCTTCGCTCATTGGCGTGTCGTCATCGACAACGGCCGTTCTTTTGAGACCTCTTTCAATTTGCTCTCAGGCGGTAAGTGCCGTTCCTTTGCGCCGGATGTCAACGGCATCGACACTCTCAACTACCTAGACACCCTCGGCTTGCCCCTGACGAGTTTGCAGGTGAGTCGCATCGTCGCCATGGTCCAACTGATGGTGGGGCATAAGAGAGATGAGGATCAGGATTCCTACCGTCGTGCCATTCTGAACCGTTGCTTGCAACAATTCTACCGCGATTGGATTGATCAGTGGCTTGGCTCCGATCCTGTCTCTTTATGGCCGAATGGTCGCCGCAGGCGAGTGGCGCGATTACGGGATATCCTGTCTAAGAGAGGTTGCGGTGTTTTCGATATTTCGGCGCACGGCAGAGATGCCGCTGTACCGGATCGAAAAGCGTCCGAAGTTACGCATGAAACAAGGGATGTATGCGGTCATCGGACCAAACGGTCAGGTATTGCGACGCGGGCACGACCTGAGCGCCGTGCTGCGCGTGCTGGAACGTAAGTTCATCAAGGCGGTAGAGAATTGAGCGCCCCGCCATGATGCGACCGGGTATGGATTTAAGTCCATTTGGAATATCATAGACGTTTATGTGCCGTAACAGGCCCATCCGTTCGTGCGATACGCTGCACTGCGCTGTCTCTTATACACATCTGACGCTGCCGACGATCTACTCTGTGTAGATC
>CAJXVQ010000417.1 GCA_913060685.1 uncultured Verrucomicrobiales bacterium | reverse complement strand
AGACCAGCGCTAAATCAACATTGCTCTGGCTCCGTTTCCCGGGGCCACTTCAGTGTCTCGCTTTGCACCTGAGGGTATAACCAGCCAGTTTGGCGTCGTTGGGCGGGAGACAAGCAAGGGTAAGGATACAGGTCAAAGTGTTATTTGATACTGTCAAGAATGACGGTCATGGAGCCGGTTTTCAGTTCTTGATCGGCAAAGAAGTATCCGTGATCTTTGGAATACCAAATCGAGGTTGTCCCGTTTTTATGTTTGGTTTTAAAGACGATGCACTTGGCGATTGTTTGCGTTGGGGTTTCGTAATCCTCAAAGCCCTGAAACGTAACGGTTTTATCGCCCTTTTCCCAAGACTGCCCTACCGTGAGAGGGAAAGGCGCGGAGATGGTTTCTTTGCCGTCTTTTTTCGAAAGTAGTCCTTTTCCAGTTATTTTTAATTGAGACTTTTGTTGCTTTCCATCCATCGGGCCGCCGACGATCACTGATGCTATTTGAACCCAACCGTCTTCCTCTCCTTTGAATTTTTGGATCATCTTAGCCTTTGTTGCTCCACCTAAAAACGGACTAGACATCGAGACCCTCCAGGTTTGTTTTTTCTTCTGATGGTCGACGTTGAAATATTTGTTCCAATCTTCTTTCGAGAGGGGTTTTGGTTCGATTTGAGCTGCTTTTTCGCCCCCCGAGCTCATGGCAACGAGAGTGAACATTGAAATGAATATGATTTTCAGGATCGTCATCTTGAATTTCACTACAACCAGCTGAGCGGAGATGGCAAGTTAATCCGCCGTCACTCCGGAGTTTTTGGTTTTCGGCTAAAAACTGGAGGAGTCCGGCATCGATTAAGGGCAAACAAGATTGGTGGGTGTTCCTGCGAGATAGTTTTGGAGGTTTTCCCCGGCAATCTTCATCAGGCGGGATCGAGATTCACGAGGAGCCCAGGCGATGTGGGGAGTGATGAGGCAGTTCTTGGCCTTGAGGAGTGGGTTGTCTGCAATGATGGGTTCTTTGGAGGCAACATCGACAGCCGCTCCGGCGACTTTGCCATTGTTGAGGGCCTCGGTTAAATCGAATTCATTGATCAAGGGGCCGCGAGAGGTGTTGATGATCATCACGCCATCCTTCATTTTGGCAATGCTCTCGCTGTTGATCAGGTTTTCAGTTTGAGGAGTCAGCGGGCAGTGCAAGCTGATGAAGTCTGACTGTGAGAAAAGCTCCTCGAGAGTGACATATTGACAGGTCTCTGATTCAAGGGAGGGATCTTGCGAACGGTTGTGGGTGAGAATTTTGAGACCAAAAGCCTTGGCAATCGCGGCGGTCGCTTGTCCGATACGGCCAAAACCGATAAGACCCAGGTTTTTCCCGGCTAGTTCAACTAAAGGAGAATTCCAGAAGCAAAAGTCTTTGCTGGTAGTCCAGGCACCTTGTCGGACCGCTTCGCTGTGTGCGCCGACCTGATGGCAAAGCTCGAGAATCAGAGCGAGGGTGAATTGCGCAACCGCGGCAGTGCCGTAGTCGGGAATATTGGTAACGGTGATGCCCTTCTTGCGAGCCGTTTCGATATCGACGACATTGTATCCCGTTGCCAACACGCCGATGTATTTTACGGCAGGCGCTTGTTCGAGGACATCCTTGGGGAGGAGCGTTTTGTTGGTGAAGATAATTTCGGCGTCGCCGATCGCTTCGATGACGGCTTGGGGATCTTGGTTCGTGCGTTCATGAACCACAAACTCCCCATGTTTTTCGAGGCCGCTCCAGCTGAGGTCTCCGGGATTGAGAGTGTATCCATCAAGAATGACAATTTTCATGTCGGAAGCTTTGGCGAGATGAGGGGAGAGTCCAAGGTTGATTTTAGTCCCAGAGGTGTTCTTCGTCGAAGGGGAGATTGTTCTTTTTGAGATACTCGCGGAATTCTTCTTTGAAGGATTTGGTGCGTTGGTCTTCGCGTTGGTCGCGGATGTAGGCAGTGACGGAATCGAGTTGGGATTCGCTGGGGGAGAAGGCGCCGTAGCCGCCTTGCCATGAAAATTTGGCGAGGTCGGGGGATTGGGATTTGAGCCACTTGGAGGTCGATTTTTTGAATTCTTCGACGGCTTTATAGTGCCTTTTGAAAGGACCCCTCGGTTCCATAAGCCCCATAGCTCAACAATGCGAAATTTGGGCTAATCGTGGGGTGACCCCAGGATGAGAAGTTCACTGGAGATTAGATCACCCCTTCACCGGAAGACTAAAGCTATCAGATGTGAATATTGATCATGACAGCTTTACCAGAAGATCGCCGGTATCGGCGGCCTTTCCTTTTGCCAGGGGGATTTCTCCTACGGTGCCGTCGGCGGGGGCGCTTACTGTGGTGAGCATTTTCATGGCTTCGATGACGACGAGTTTGTCGCCTTCTTTGACTTCGTCGCCGGGTTTTACGGCGACTTCGCTGATCATGCCGGGGAGCGGTGCTGAGATGTGATTTGGATTTGAGGGGTCGCCTTTTTTGTTGGCGACGGCTTCTTTTCCCAGGGCACGGTCGACGACGACGGTTTCGCGGGGCATGCCGTTGAGCTCGAAGAAGAGGGTGCGGCGGCCTTCGGCATCTGCTTCGCCGATGTTGATCAGCTTGATGAAGAGCGTCTTACCCGGGGCGATCTCGACGTTGATTTCTTCTGATCCACTGAGGCCGTAGAAGTAGGCGGGGGTGGGGAGGACGGTGAGTTTGTCGTAGTCTTTGAGAGTTTGCTGGAATTCGGCGAAGACCTGCGGATACATGAGGTGACTGTAAAGGTCGTCGTCGGTGGCGGGGCGGCCGAGCTCTTCGCTGACGGCGGCTTTTGTTTCGTCGAGGTCACACGGTGCGGCGAGTTCGCCGGGGCGGACGGTGACGGGGACTTTGTCGCCGAGGACGAGTTTTTGGATGTCCTTGGGCCAGCCGCCATCTGGTTGACCGAGGCCTCCGGCGAGCATGTCGATGACGCTCTCGGGGAAGTCGAGGTTGGGCGCGTTGCCATTGAGGAGGTCGGCAGTTTTGAGGTCCTGGGTGACGAGGAGCATGGTCATGTCACCGACAACTTTCGAAGACGGGGTGACCTTGATGATATCGCCGAAGAGCTGGTTAACGTCGGCGTAGGTATGGGCGATTTCCTGCCAACGGTGGCCGAGGCCCATGCCATTGGCTTGTTCCTTGAGATTGGTGTATTGGCCGCCGGGCATTTCGTGGAGGTAGACCTCCGCGGTGCCGCTGCGAGGAGCGGAGTAGAAGGGCTCGTAGTGGGTGAGGATTTCTTCCCAGTAGTCGGAGAACTCGTTGATGGTGTCATTGTCGAGGCCGGGGTGGCGCTCGTTTCCGCGCATGGCGGCGTTGACTGAGTTGAGGTTTGGCTGGGAGGTGGACCCGGACATTGACGCCAGGGCCATGTCGGCGATGTCTACTCCGGCATCCGACGCCGACATGATGGAGGCAGCATTGAGGCCGCTGGTGTCATGGGTGTGGAAATGGATGGGGATGTCGATCTCTTGCTTGAGGGTGGAGACGAGCTTGGAGATGGCGGCGGGGTGGGCGAGGCCGGCCATGTCCTTGATGCACAGAATGTGTGCGCCCATTTTCTCGAGCTCCTTGGCTTTATCGACGTAGTATTTGAGCGAGTATTTCGCGCGGTTTGGGTCGGTGATGTCACCGGTGTAGCAGACGGCGGCTTCGCAGACGGCTTTGCCATGTTCGCGGGCCGCTTCCATCGCGACCTTCATGTTGGGAAGGTAGTTGAGGGAGTCGAAGATGCGGAAGATGTCCATGCCGGAGTCGGCGGCGTGCTTCACGAATCCGGCGACGACGTTGTCGGGGTAGTTCGAGTAGCCGACGGCATTCGAGCCACGGAAGAGCATCTGGAAACAGATGTTGGGAATCTTTTCGCGGAGCTGCCGGAGACGATCCCATGGGTCTTCCTTGAGAAAGCGCATGGTGGTGTCAAAGGTGGCGCCGCCCCACATTTCCATGGAGAAGAGGTTCGGGGTGCGGTTGGCGTAGGCCTCGGCGATGGCGAGCATGTCGTAGGTACGCATGCGGGTCGCGATGAGGGACTGGTGCGCGTCACGCATTGTGGTGTCGGTGACGAGGAGGCGCTTTTCGTTTTTGATCCAGTCGGCGAAGCCTTCGGGGCCTTTTTCGAGGAGAATTTCGCGGGAGCCCTTGGTTGAGGTCAGAGGCTGAGAGCCTCTGCTACATGGAATTCGGGGAGCGGCGAAGGGCTTGGGCGGGGTCCAGTTTTTGGCTCCGGGATTGCCGTTAACGGTGATGTCAGAGAGGTAGTTGAGGAGCTTGGTGGCGCGGTCGCGCTTGGCGACGAACTCGAAGAGGCTCGGCTGGGAGTCGATGAGCTTGGTGTGGGCGTTGCCGGAGCGGAAGGTCTCGTCCTCGATCACGTTCTCGAGGAAGGGGATGTTGGTTTTCACGCCGCGGATGCGGAATTCGCGGAGGGCGCGGTCCATGCGCTGGCAGGCGGTCTCGAAGTCACGACCGGTGGCGGTGAGCTTGACGAGCATGGAGTCGTAATACGGGGTGATGACGGCGCCGGCGTCGCCATTACCAGAATCGAGACGGATGCCGAAGCCGGCGGCGGAGCGGTAGTTGGTGATGCGGCCGTAGTCGGGTGCGAAGCCTTTTTCGGGGTCTTCGGTGGTGATGCGGCACTGGATGGCGAAGCCATTGCAGGGAATGTCGGCTTGAGCGGGGATCCCGATCTCGGGGTCGTGAAGTTTTTTGCCCTGGGCGACGAGGATTTGTGAGCGGACGAGGTCGATGCCAGTGACGCACTCGGTGACGGTGTGCTCGACCTGGATGCGGGGGTTCATTTCGATGAAGAACCACTCCTTGGAATCCATGTCGTAGAGGAATTCGACGGTGCCGGCATTGTCGTAACCGATGTCTTTTGCGAGACGGGCCGCAGATTCGCAGAGGTCGTTCTTGAGATCTCCTTCGAGGTCGATGGACGGAGCGATTTCGACGACCTTTTGGTAGCGACGTTGGACCGAGCAATCGCGCTCGTGCATGTGGACGACGTTGCCGTGTTGGTCACCGAGGATTTGCACTTCGATGTGCTTGGCGCGCTTGATGTAGCGCTCGAGGAAGACGGCGTCGTTGCCAAAGGCATTCTGAGCTTCTTCCTGGGCCTCTTTGAGACGGGATTGAAGTTCAGAGGGCTTTTCGACGATACGCATGCCGCGACCGCCACCACCGAAGGCGGCTTTGATGATGAGGGGGAAGCCGACTTCTTGAGATGCGGTGATGGCTTGGTCGGGATCGGTGATGGCGTCGTCTGTTCCGGGGAGGACGGGGACATTGGCAGCGATGGCTTGAGCTCGTGCTGCCGTTTTGTCGCCCATTGAACCGAGGAGGTCAGCGGATGGCCCGATGAAGGTGATGCCTTCGCGTGCGCAGGCACGGGCAAAGTCGGCATTTTCCGAGAGGAAGCCGTAGCCGGGATGGATGAGAGTCACGCCTTTTGATTTGGCGATCGCGACGATGCCTTCGTAGTCGAGATAGGCTCCAACGGGGCCTTTTTCAGCATCGAGCTGGTAGGATTCGTCGGCTTTGAAGCGGTGGCGCGAGAAACGGTCTTCGTCGGCGTAGATGGCGACGGTGGGAATACCGAGTTCAGTGGCGGCGCGGAAGACACGGATGGCGATTTCGCCACGGTTGGCTACGAGAAGTTTCTGTTGGGATGGCATTGTCGAAAGTTGTGTGGGCGGAGGCTAGAGTTTTGGGGAGGGGGGAGCCAATCACGAATGTTAGGAAAAGGGGAGGAACGGGGGGGAACGTCGAACGCCGAACATCCAATGGTGAATTTTGAATGCTTGGTTGAGGGGGATGAACGCCGAACTCCCAATGTTGAATTTTGAATGCTTGGGCTGTGCGGGCTTAGGCTTTGCGCCACAGACTCCGGTCCAAGCCTCGTGGTTTTAGAACCGGAGGCTGAAGGACAGATTGGTCAGCCAGAGCTGGTCGGAACCGATGATGAAATCAGTAGAGATACTGGAATTCTCGCCGGGGTGGAAAATAAGGGAGGTTCGGGCAGTGTGGATGTCGAGGCCGCTGCGGTCTGTGGTGGTGAAGGACGCAAGTCCCTGTCTCTTATACACATCTGACGCTGCCGA
>CAJXVQ010000416.1 GCA_913060685.1 uncultured Verrucomicrobiales bacterium | reverse complement strand
CTACACAGAGTAGATCGTCGGCAGCGTCAGATGTGTATAAGAGACAGATGATATTCTCACCCACTACCTGAACCGCATCTACTTCGGATCTGGTTGTAATGGAATCGAAGAAGCGGCGCTGAGCTACTTTGGCAGACCCACCTCCAAACTCACCAATGGCCAATCGGCCCTGTTGGTAGGGATTATCCGGGCTCCTCATGCCTGCAGCCCCCGCCGCAACCTCGAAGGAGCGATCCGCCAACGCGACGAAGTCCTCGCCCGACTCGTCACCACCAAGGAGATCACCCAGCAAGAGGCCGATACCATCAAGGCCCAGCCCCTCGAACTGCGGGACCCGGACGCCGGGGAAATTGAAACAAGCCACGGCACCCGCGTCCTGCGTCGTCCCCTTGAGGTTGTCCTCAACGAAGCCCAAATCACCACGGGAGGACTCCGCGTCATCACCTCCCTCGATTTCACGATCCAACAAAGTCTCGAAAAACTCGTTCAGGAAGTAGCAATCCCCAACAATTGTCAAATGGCAGCCCTGGCCCTCGATCCCCGCAATGGCGATGTCCTCGGCGTCGTCGGTTGCCGGGAGAAAAAACCCACCGGCTTCAACCGCGCGCTCGACTCCCATCGCGATCTTGGTCCAGACATGATCGCCCCCTTGATCGGAACCATCGCCCTCGAACGCGGCCATCTTCCCATCGAAGGAAACCCCGTCTCCACCGGGCGGCAACTCCAGGACCAGGACGCCATTCAGCTCCTCAAAAGATTTGGATTTGAAGGAACCTTGGGCCGCGGAGATGACCTTTATCGGGGCACCCTCAGCGTCTCACTTCTCGAACTCGCGACCGCATACGCCACCATTTTACAGAGTGGTTCCCGGCCCGTCCCGGTCTTTGTTCGCGAACTCATCCAGAATGAGAAATCACTCTTCCGACGCCCCCCGGCCTTCTTCCCCGCCTTCGACGAACACTCGCGTCTTAAAAGGATTCCCCGCCAACTCAACGGCACCTCACTTTCAAAATCCGACTACTGGGCCGCCGCACTTTCGCCGGAAATAGTCATCGTCGTCTGGATCGGCTACGATCAGCCACAGGTGCTCGATCTTACCGGGAAATCCAAAACGCAGATCAGCCAGAAGCTCACATTTCTACTCACCCCGAACTAGCCCACAACCGGCTCGAAAGGTCGAGACACCACTTCCAAACGGTTAAAGCTTACCCAGCAACTGGCTCCGGCTGCAATCCACGAGAAACTTCGTCAAAGCACGCCGACCCAGCAAAAGCGAGCATTTCATAGAAGCCCGACACGCCAGATTCACCAGGATAACATGCTCCTGATCATCGAGAGTCTCCACCACGATTTCGACAAAGAAACGTTCCAACGAAATCCCGTTCGAACTCTTGACCCGCTTCACGAAAACCACCGGAGCTTCACACTCCAGGTCATCAATCGTCTTAAAGCGAACCCACTTCGAACCGTCCCTTTCAAAAGGCTCAATCCCAGTGGCATGGAGTGACGAACTCCGGGCCCCGGTATCGATCTTACCACGCACCCAATCCACCCCATACTCAGGGATACTGAACCACTCGCGTCTTCCAATGATCGGCTTCTTCATGAAAATCCCTCCAGTGGCTATTTCAACAAAGTCTTCGCCATCTCGCGCGCCTGGCTTCCTCCCCCACCCAACATTCTCACCAACTCATCAAGGCGCCCCTCTCCGGTCACCTCGGTCAGCGAGGAGATTGAACGGCCTCCTTCCACCCGTTTTTCCACCAGAAAATGCTGATGCGCCACTGCAGCCACCTGCGGGAAGTGCGTGATCGCCACCACTTGATGTCGCTCTCCAAGGCTGGCCATTTTTTCACCCACGGCCCGCGCGATCTCTCCACCGACATTGGCATCGATCTCATCAAAAACCATCAATGGCGTGGAGTCCTGATCAGCCAAAGCGTTCTTCACCGCGAGCATCACCCGCGAAATTTCCCCGCTCGAGGCCACCTGCCTCAGTGGCTTCAGCGGCTCACCCGGATTCGGCCCAAAAAGATATTCCACGTCCTCAAGCCCGTTCGCCCCCGGCTCCTCCCGGGGCGCCAGCTGCACTTCGAATTCAGCCTGCTTGAATCCCAGATCGACCAAGTGTTCACGCACCTCCCCTGCTAGGGAAGGAGCATATTTCTTCCGCTTCGTGCTCATCTTGCGAGCGGCCGCACGGACCTTCTTCATGGCCTCGTCCACCCCTTGCTTCAGTCGACTCAAGTATTCCTCGCGGTTATCAGAGCCCTCAAGCCGCACCCTTGCCTCCTCGGCATGATCGAGCGCGTCCTGTAAAGTCGGCCCGTATTTCCGCTTCAAATTTTCCACGAGATTAAAGCGCTCCTCAACTTCCCGAACCTCGGACGGGTCAATCGCAAGTTCGGCGAGATAATCCATCACGCTTCGTTCCAATTCCTGCATCTGCAAGACCGAGCCTTCCACCTCTTCCGCCAAATCTGAAACCGCCGGGTCAATTCTGCTCAGCTCGGAAGTCGCCCGTTGAAGTTCCTCCAAACCAGGCACCACCGTGTCGCTAATCAAATCCACGGCCTTCCCCGCCAGCTCACCGAGGCGGCTCGCGTTGCTCGTTCTCCGATACCGTTCCTCCAGATCCACTTCTTCCCCCGCCTTGATCCCGGCGGTATCAATTTCCTCAACCTGAAATCTCAAAAGCTCCTTCTCCTGATCACTGATCTCGCGCTGCGCACGCGCCGTCTCATATTCTTCGTTTGCTTCGCGCCAAGTCGCCCACTTCTCCCGATAGGTCACGAGATCCTTCCCTACGACACTGTAGGCATCGAGCAGAGCCAATTGGCGCTCCGGTGAGAGAAGCGATTGATGATCATGAGGCCCATGCAGATCGACCAAATGCTGCCCAATCCGCTTCAAAACACCCAATGTCGCCGCCCCGTTATTAACGAACTGTTTATTCGACGACGTCCCCACCACCCTCCGGATAATGAGTTCGTTCTCCTCACAGGGATCAAGCCCGACCTCATCCAAAATGGCATCGATTGCCGAGGAATCGGCTAGCTGAAAAATTGCCTCAACGGTGCACCGATCCTCTCCCGTTCGAATCAAGCCCTTGCCGGCCCGTTCCCCAAGAATCAGCTTCAAGGCACCCACGATCACCGACTTGCCCGCACCCGTTTCCCCGGTCACGCCCACCAGTCCGCCTCCCAGGTCCCATTCAAGTCGTTCTACGAGGGCCAGGTTTCGGATCTTCAGAAGGGTAAGCATTGGGTTTTGCGGTGACCCCGTGATTATGCAACTCTTCCACCGCGATGCAATGATGACTGACGCCGGAACACAAACACGCTTCCTTTTTCTAGGAACATCCACCTCCGTCGGAGTCCCCGTAATCGGATGCTCCTGCCCGGTCTGCACCTCGGACGACCCGCGCGATGACCGCTCGCGCGCCTCCATCTTTCTCGAAGGTCCATGGGGCAAGCTCCTCATCGACAGCGGCCCCGATCTCCGCCAACAGGCTCTCCGCGAAAAACTTACCATCATCGATGCCGTCCTCTACACCCACGAACACCTCGATCACGTCGCCGGATTCGATGAACTCCGCGCCTTTTGCTGGCGACGCGAAAAACCTCTCCCGCTCTACGGCTCGCCCGAAACCCTCGGCGGCCTTACCCGCATGTATCCCTGGGCCTTCTCCATCGAAGACCACCAACCTGGATACGTCCGCCCCGAACCCCGCGCGGTAGAAACCGCCTTCGAGTTCAACTCCCTCAAAATCACTCCCATCGAAGTCCGGCACGGCCGCGTTCGCACCCACGGATACCGCTTCGACCATCCCGCCGTCGGATCACTCGCCTACTTGCCTGACGTCAAGGTCATCCCGGACCAATCCCTCAATCTCCTCCAGGATCTCGATATTCTCGTCATTGATGCCCTCCGCCACGAAGATCATCACACCCACATGACCGTCGCAGAGGCTCTCGCTACCATTGCATTGCTCAAGCCCCAAAAATCCTACCTCACTCACCTCTCTCACGAGCTTCCGTGGCAGGAAACCAACAAATCACTTCCCCTCAATGTTTCCCTCGCATTCGATGGGTTGAATCTTACCTTTTAAAAATCATGTTCCCCCGGCTTCTCCTTTTCACCCTCCTCTCGCTCCCCGCATTCGCCAAACCGACCCCACTTCTCCCAAGCCAGGTCGTCGTGGTTTATAATTCCAACGTTGAAAAATCCCGCGAGCTTGCCGAGTTCTACGTCCTGAACCGCCGCATCCCCGCCTCCAATCTTATCGGTCTCGATGTCACCGAAAAAGCTACCATTGATCGCAAGACCTACCAAACGACCATCCGAAAGCCCCTCGTCGAAAGATTCACAGCCAACCAGTGGTGGCAAATTGGCAAAGACGCCAACGGAATCAGCTCGCCTCTTAGAACCAAAATCCGATGTCTCGTCCTGATCAAAGGCATGCCGCTACGCATCAAACGCGGCCCCATGCCCGCTGGTGAGGATGCCAAAACACGGCAGTTCAATGTGAACAACGAAGCCTCCGTCGATTCTGAACTGAGCTTGATGGGAGTCTCGAATTATCCCACCGGGGGAATCATTCCCAACCCCTGTTTCGACAAGGAAATTTCAGCCGCCACCAACCCCGCGAATTTCATGCTCATGGTCGGGCGCATTGATGCCAACACCTTCGAACACTGCAACCGGATGATCCTCGATTCCATCGAGGTTGAAAAAGAAGGCCTTTGGGGAACCACTTACCTCGACCTCTACAAAAAAGATTCCGGCAACTACAAAATCGGGGACGATTGGATCAAAGCCATCGCCAAGGCCAGCATCAACTCCGCCACCCCCACCATCGTCGACCGCATGTCGAACACCTTCGTCACCAATTACCCCATGAACAATGCCGCCGTCTACTTTGGTTGGTATACCCAACATCGTAACGGCCCCTTCCTCAACAAAGACATGCGTTTTCAAAAAGGCGCCATCGCGGTCCACCTCCATTCATTCAGCGCCGCCCAGCTTCTCAATCCCGCCAAGAACTGGAGCGTCGGCCTCATTGATCGCGGAGCCGCCGCAACCCTCGGAAATGTCTGGGAGCCCTACCTTGGTGCCTCCCATCAATTCCATATTTTCTATGACCGCCTCGTCAAAGGCTACTCCCTCGTGGAAGCCAGCTACATGGCGATCAATGTCCTCTCCTGGCAGGGCATCGTCATCGGCGACCCCCTCTACACTCCCTACAAAACAACCACGGTCTCACTCTCTAATATGAAGTCAGACCGCGACTTCAAGCTCATCCGCTACGCCCAAACCAAGTTTTCAGACCCAAAAGAACGCCTCACCGAACTTCTCAAAGCGGCCGAAAAAACCAAGAGCGGAACCATTTACGAAATGATCGGATTCCACTCCCTCGAAGCCGGTCAAAACGAGCCAGCCATCAAAGGCTTCAAGCGCGCCAAACAACTCTTCACCGACCCTGCCGACAAACTCCGACAAGATCTCCATCTGGTCGAACTCGAACGCCGCCGCAAAAAAACCGCTGCCGCCATCGCCATCCTCAAAAAGGCCAAGGCTACTTATAAGAATATACCCGAAACCAAGGCCATCGACGGACTCCTCACCATCCTCGATCCCCCCGCTCCGCCCGCTACCAAGAGCAAGAAATAGCGATGACCTACGCGAGCCTTCTACAGTTCACCGCCGCCCAAGCCCCCGTTCTCACCGAGAATAAAACGCCGCTGATCTTCGATGAAATCGAGATTCAGTCCCGCTGGTTCGCAGGACACTTCTCCCGCGAGCACCTCTCAAATCACGGGCAAAAAATCACCATTATCTCTCCCGGTGAGTGGAATCGCGGTGCCGGTCCCGACTTCATCAAGGCCACCGTCGAAATCGATGGTGAGACCCACCACGGCCCCATCGAACTCGACCTCGACTCCCGCAATTGGGAGCTTCACGGACACAACGAGAGTCCCTATTTCGACGAGGTCATCCTCCATATCGTCCTTCACGACCCGGGTCCCACCTACTTCACCCGCACTTCAAATCATCGTGACATCCCCCGCATCCTCCTCTCGCCCGGTGAGGTCAATGCCTGTCTCTTATACACATCTCCGAGCCCACGAGACCGAGGCTGATCT
>CAJXVQ010000415.1 GCA_913060685.1 uncultured Verrucomicrobiales bacterium | reverse complement strand
GGCTGGTGCTGAGAATTTCGAAAGCCGCGTCCAGGCTGCAGTCGAGGGGGACGGCGGGCGGTTTTTCTTTGACGATGTCGCGGATGGGATGCGCGCGGCCGTGCTCGGCGAGGGCGGCAATGAGATCTTTGCGCAGAAGGACCCCCTCAACTTTACCTGTTTCATCGAGGACGGGGAAATCGTGTTGCGAACCGGCGATGAGGGCATCGACCGCATCGTTGAGGCTCGCGTGCGACGGCAGGGTGCGGAACTTTGTGATCATGGCGTCCGAAACGAACAGGCCGTTGGTGGCCTCCCGGATACGGCTGAAGGCGGCTTCATGACCGCCGGCCATGAAGATGAAGATGGCGATGATGACGAGGAAGAGGTGGCCATTTAAGATACCGAACAGTCCTCCAATGATCGCGAGCATTTGCCCGAGGCTGACGGCGGTCTGAGTGGCGCGGTCGTAATCCATGAACATCGCGAGGATGGCACGCAGCATTCGACCGCCGTCCATGGGAAAGGCGGGGACGAGATTGAAGACGATGAGCATCAGGTTGATCTTAAGAAGGTTCATCGTGATCAATCCGGGATTGCCAATGTCGTCGACCCAGAGGCTGCCGGGGAATTGCCGTAGGAACAGGATGAGCACCGCGGCAATGAAGACGTTCACGAGGGGGCCGGCGATGGCGATGACGAGTTCTTGAAATGGTTTGCGCGGGATGCGCTCGAGCCGGGCGACGCCGCCGATGGGCAGGAGCGTGATGTCGGGGGTGCTGATGCCGTAGTATTTCGCCGCGGTGGCGTGACCGAACTCGTGGAGCACGACGCAGGTGAAGAGCGCGAGGATGAACGCGATCCCGGTGATGGCGGCGAGGGGACCCTCGGACGTCAGCAGGCCGAAACCGATCAGGGCGGGCAGGATAAAGAACGTCAGGTGGACGCGGACCTGGGTGCCGCGGATTTCACAGATGAGGAAGGACCATTTCATTTCGTTGTGCGGAATCGGAGAGAGCTGATACCTTGAATGATAGTCTTTCGGATTCAAGGATGATTCGAGTAAAACCTTTTGGTCAAATCACGTCGCCTGACCTGAGGTCATTCGGTTCGCGAACGACTTCCCGGCGATGCCTTGCCCGATAAGAAATCCGAAAAGTTCCTTTCTCGCTTCGAGTTGCAATTCGGATCTCCTGCAATAGCAGCTTCCTCTCCTCCGTAATGTCCCCTTAACTGAATCATCCCATGACTCTTCGCTCCCGCCTTCTTCCCCTTGCGGCCTTGCTGCTTTTGCCTACTCCGCTCTCCGCCAATCCCAACGACTGGCCGACCTGGCGCGGGGCCGATCACACCGGTCACGCCAATCCCGATCAGGACCTCCCGCTGAAATTTAGTAAGTCCGAGAACGTCCGCTGGGTCACCTCAATCCCCGGGAAAGGCCACGGTTCCCCCATCGTAGTGGGAGAGCAAATCTACCTCGCCACCGCCGACGAGAAGAAGCAAACCCAATCCCTCCTCTGCCTCGATCGCAAGACCGGTAAGCAGATTTGGGTCCGGGAGATTCACACAGGGAACTTACCGAAGAAGATCAACAACAAGGCAACCCATGCTTCCTCCACCCCGGCATGTGACGGTGAACGCGTCTTCATCAATTTTATGAATGACGGTGCGGTGCACACCACCGCCCTCAGCCTCAAGGGCAAGATCCTGTGGCAGACCAAGATCACGAATTACGTCGTTCATCAGGGCTTCGGCTCGTCACCCGCCGTCTACAAGAACCTCGTCATCGTATCCGCCGACAATAAGACCGGCGGCGCGATCTGCGGGCTGGACCGGAATTCCGGCAAGGTGATCTGGAAGGTTGATCGTCCCAAGAAGCCCAACTATGTCTCGCCCGTCATTTACAAGATCGGAGGGCGCGATCAGCTGATCCTGATGGGGTGCGATCTCGTCACGAGCCTCGATCCGAACGACGGGAAAAAACTCTGGGAGTTTAACGGTGCCACCACCGAATGCGTTTCTTCCATCGTCACCGACGGGAAGCACGTCTTCACCAGCGGTGGTTATCCAAAGAACCACATCGCGGCCGTTAAAGCCGATGGTTCCGGAGAAGTGGTCTGGAAAAACATCAGCCGCGTCTACGTCCCCTCCATGCTCGTAAGGGACGGTTACCTTTACGCCGTAATGGATGGCGGGGCCGCGATGTGCTGGAAGTCCGACACCGGCGAAAAGATGTGGAAGGGCAAACTCGGCGGCACCTTCACAGCTTCGCCGGTCCTGGTTGGCGACGACATCCATGCCATCAACGAAAACGGCGAGTATCTGGTATTCAAGGCCGACCCAAAGGAGTTTAAGATTGTTGCCAGGAATCAGATCGGCGAAAAGGCCTTCTCCACTCCAACCATCTGCGGTGGTCAAATCTACAGCCGGGTCGTGGAATACGATGGCGACCAGCGCATCGAGAAGCTCTACTGCCTCGGTGTAAACCAGTCCCCGGGAGACTGACCGCTATAAATTTGCTTTTGACGGCAGGCTTTTGAAGCGGCCGTTGGGCCGAATCGAAGGGGCTGCCTCATTGGCCCGGCGCACCGCAGACCTGGGTGCGATAGTAGCGCCGGCCCAAACCCACGGAGGTATCATCGAGATACTCGATCGTCCCCGTGACGTTGGTAAGCTCTGCTAAATTTGTCCAGTTTACCAAGTCTTGTGACCACTGGATGGCGAAGGTCTGCCCGCTCGGCCCCTCGAGAGTCATGCCAAACCGCCCATCGGCACGGAAGCCGAGCTCAATAAATACCGGTGGGAGACACTCATCAGAGATGATCACGGTCTGAGAGGCCCCGGAGTCTGGTAGACCCGAACCCAATGGGCCGGTGACCAATTGGATAATCTCATAGACCCCCGGTTGCTCGAAGACAAAAGACCCCGAGCGCTGCCTCCTCCGACCGCCGGCACTCGATGTCCATAGCCAGGCGGTGCCCCCGATCGACATGTCTACAAACCAGGTGAAGTGGGTGCCGATACCCGAGGTGCGGGAAGTTACAAAAGCAGCCAAAGGGAGAGTCGGACCATCGAACCACTCCCCGGTGGGATGGTCGTAGCCGCGCATGTGGTCTTGCGGCAAGTCATCGGTTCCCTGTGTCCATGTCACCGTACCGCTCACCGAGACATCCAAATCGGCCGGGGTCGAGCTGACACTTGCCTCCCCGCTCACCCAGCGGCCCCGGGCAGGGTCATAGATGCGATAGAAGACAAGGTTGCTGCTCTGCCAGATCACGACCCCACCATTGTTTTGGATATTCATCGGGATTCCACCGCTCGGATGCTCGCCCTCCTCCCAACGACCCAGTTTCGGGTCGTAGATCCGGTAGAGCATCGTCCTGTCGTCGCGCCAGGAGATGATTCCCCCGACATTGCTAAGGTCAGTCGGAATCAGGCCATGAGCTCTCTCGCCCTCCCGCCACTCACCCAGCCGGGGATCATAGACCCGATAGAATATTGTCGTATCGTAGCGCCAGAGAAGAGTTCCATCCACGTTTGTGATTTCGGCCGGCACTCCAGCGTGTGTCTTTTCACCGTTTCGCCACTCGCCGAACTGAGGATCGTAGACCCGGTAGTAAACCGTCTTGTCGCTGTGCCAACTCAGGATCCCCTTGACGTTGCTGATACCAGTCGGCTGTCCGGGGCTGATCTGGCTGGCATGCATCCACTTCCCCTCGAGGGTGTCATAGACGCTGTAATACACCGTCCGGTCGTATCGCCAGCTGACGATTCCGACATCGTTGTTGAGATTGGTCGGCATTTCACTGTTCACGATACTGTCGAATGCCCACGCCCCTTTCCGGTCGTCGTAGACGCTGAAATACACTGTCCTGTCGTAGCTCCATGCGATGACCCCATCAACGGTGCTGACATTCGACGGCGCTCCCCCAATGGTCTGGTCGCCATCTTTCCAGGTGTTCCGCTCGTGATCATAGATCCGGTAGTAGACCGTCCGATCAAAACTCCAGGACACCACACCGCCGATGGAACTGATCCCGCCCGGCGCTCCCCCACTAATTTTTTCGCCAATTCGCCAACTGCCCTGATCGAAGTCGTAAGTGCTGTAGAACATGGTTCTATCATAGGTCCATGTCACGACCCCCCTGACGTTGTTTAGTCTGGAAGGCGCGCCCCCGATTCTCTTTTCCCCAATCTTCCAGCTGCGACGATTGGGATCGTAGATGGCGTAGTAAATGATATTATTCGCGTGCCAGGTAACGACTTTCTCCACGTTGGTAATAGCCGTTGGCGAACTTCCGCTTATTTTACTGCCAGGACTCCAGGAGCCTTGATCGCTATCGTAGGTGGTGAAATACATCTGCCGATCATAGCTCCACGTGATGACACCCCTGACGTTGGTGATGCCTGACGGCACCCCACCGTTGAATTTTTCGCTCAGCTGCCACTCGTTCCGGTCACGATCGTAGATGCCATAGTAGACGACCTTGTCGTAGCTCCAGACCAAAACGCCCTCAACATTGCTGAAATCGGTCGGTCGACCGCCATTACGCTTCTCCCCCTCTCGCCAGATTCCTGAGCTGGAATCGAAGGCGCGGTAGTAGATTGTCTCATCGTAGCGCCAAGCCAAAACCCCATTCTCGTTCTGGATGTCTGCCTGAGGTCCTCTATTTTGCTTGCTGCCGAGCGGCCAGTCACCCGTGCGGTGATCGTAGGCGCTGTAGTAGATCGTGTTGTTGAGACGCCAGGAGATGATCCCTGACACGGAAGTGATGTCGGTGGGCGCATCCCCGTCGTAGGTGTGGCTTGAGGTCTGGAGGGATCCCCGGATGGGGTCGTAGACTTGGAAGCTGATCGTCTTATTGAAGACGGTGACGAGATTCCAAGCAGCCAGTTGGTGATCATAGGAGGTGTAGTAGGCCGTCCTGTTGTAGCGCCAGGCAACGACCTTCCCATTATTGCTGACCGTGCCCGGCACCCCCCGGTTCGCCCGACTCTCCAACTTCCACTCCCCCTCCTGCGGATTGTAGACCGTGTAGTAGATCCTCCTTCCCACACTCCAGGAGACGACCCCATTCACGTTGCTGAGGCCGGAGACCGGTGCGCCGTATGAGTGGGTCTCGGACTGCGGCCCCCTCACCGGATCGGAGACTTTCAAAGTAATCGAGGTATTGCCGGCTGAAGCCTCGACACTCCTGAGGGGGAAAGGGGCTTGGTCTTGCCGGGTGGATGCGGAGTAGTCGAAGACAGCGGCACTTGCCATGACTGTCTGGAGCAACAGCGCGATGAGCACAGCGGGACCACATCTCCCGAATCCAAGCGGGTGTAAACCGACCGGGTCTCCCTCGGTCCGACGGTTAATCTCACTCAGGAATTTGCGGGTAATAGGCTGCATGGTCACGATGGCTGGAATTTGCTTTTGGCGGGAGGTCCGTGAAGCAGACGTTGGGCCGAACCGGAGGAGAGAGAAAGAGAATTGTCAGGGTTATCGACGACGAGTGAGGAGGTCGGGTCAGAATATGGAGCCCGGAACCAAATTGGAGCCTCCGATTATTCCTACGGGGATCGCCGTCCGGAACCTGGACGTTTATCTGGTTGGCCAAATACGGAACAGCGTCGATACATCAGTTTGCCATATGGTCAGCACCGACGTGATAGCGACCGCCTCAAGGTTGCCCAGAATGGCTGAAATGGCGGCCACTCGAAACGGCCATTCAGACCACTCCAGGATTAAGCTGACTGCCGCGAACGCCGCGAGCCACTGGGTCAATTTGGCGACGTCGGTGTGATAGGCCAGGAATCGGCCAAACTTCCGGAATCCGAAGCTTAAGGAGAGGCCATAGCTGGCGACGGCAGCCCCAATCAGCAGCAGTTCGTCTCGCAAAAGGTCCCAGCAGAGGATCAATACACCTGCAAGTAAACAGGCGTTCAGTACGACGTCCGCAACACTATCCAAATGGGCCCCAATGTCGCTACGTTGCTTCAACCTGCGAGCGATCGGGCCGTCCACAAGATCCGTCGCAATCACGATTAGGTAGAGGCCAACAAACCAATAAGACAAGCCCGAAGCTGCGATCGGAAGTAGTGCAAATGACCCGGTGGTGCGGACGATGCAGAGAACGTTTGGGATCGTCCCAAAACCTGTCTCTTATACACATCTCCGAGCCCACG
>CAJXVQ010000414.1 GCA_913060685.1 uncultured Verrucomicrobiales bacterium | reverse complement strand
GATCAGCCTCGGTCTCGTGGGCTCGGAGATGTGTATAAGAGACAGGGCCGAGAGTCTTCGGGCTGCTGGAATCGAGGTTCTGGCGCTCAATGTTGATGATCTTGGTGAAGAAAAAGTCCCGGCATCTCAGGCTGGGTCGGTGCTTGCAGAGCTGAAATTTCCCTTTCCTGCGACCAAGGCATCAGAACCTTTGGTTGAGGCCTTGCAGGGATTTCACGATGGTTTGGTTGGCTTGAATCGCCCCATGCCGGTGCCGACCAGTTTCCTGATTGACCCCCAGGGAAGATTGTCCGTGATCTATAAGGGTCCGGTGAAGGTGGATCAGGTGATTGCTGATCTCGGTCATTCCAATGAAAGCCTTGAAGAGCGGATGAATCGTGCTGCAGCTCTTAAGGGTTCGATGATTTCACATCCTGTCGTGAGGAAGCGGGCGCGGGAGCAGGAGGCTTGGATCCAGCGCCGCTATGGTGGTGTTCTTGAGAGAGCCGGGGACATGGAAGCCGCTATTTATCACTATTCCAGTGCCCTCCGACTTGATTCGGAGGCGGTCGGAGTGGCGCATAAACTGGGTGAACTCTATTACTCGAAGCGGGAATGGCAGGAGGCTATTTTGGCCTTTGAAAAGGCCTTGTTACTGAATCCGAAGGATGCGGAGGCTCATCGCTTTATGGCACAGCTCATGGCTCGTTTTGGGAAAACACAGGAAGTTCGGAAACACTTTGAACTCGCGCTCGGAAATGATCCCCGGAATGCGTTGGCCCACTTTGGATTTGCAGCCTTCCTGGAATCAGCCCAAGAAGCAGAAGGTGCGGTGTTGCATTACCGGAAAGGTCTTACCATTCAACCCGGCAATCGTCTGGCGAAGAATAACCTGGCTTGGATCCTGGTGACTTCCTCCGACGAATCCGTGCGAGCTCCGGAGGCTGGCTTGGTTCTGGCTCGAGAACTCAATATCGCTACCGGTGACAGGGTGCCTAATATTTTGGATACCTTGAGTGCTGCGGAAGCCAGTGTCGGAAACTTTGATGAAGCGATCAGAATTGCCCAACGAGCAATTCAGTTGACGAAGGGAGATCGCGCCCAACAAATGATCGAGGATTTGGGTAAACGACTTAAATTCTATAAGGCTCGAAAGCCCTTCATCCAAGGGGAGTAGTCTCTTTTTCGAGAGATCCTGCCAGGAAATTTCCTATTGGGTGGAGCGATTGAGTCGGTCATAGAGGGAATAGGAAAGGGGTGACAGTTTGCCAGGGAACGGAGCACCTGCGTCCGTATGCAAACCGAAAGCTTGACGGATGCGCTCGCGCCCAGCTAGCTTTTCCCCTGCATACACAAGTCACACTTATTTAATGAAACTTCAAAAAATCCCTCAGTCGTTGATTGCGCTGCTCGCAATCGTCGCGAGTGCAAGCGCCGCAACTTATACCCAGGACTTCACCGGTGCCGCCGACGGCGTGCCCGATCTCGGTGATGGTACCGTATTCAATGGGAGCACCCAGGTCGTCAACGAGCAACTCCAGCTGACGGTCGATGGTGGTGCTGGTTTCGGCAGCTTTGCAATCCCTGCCATTGCCGATTCGTCGCTTGGTTGGGTCGCGACCTTCGATCTCACGATCACCGATAGTGTAGGTGCGAATGAGCCTGCAGACGGCTTTTCTTTTAACTACGGCAACGCCGCTCTTACCGAACTCGGCTCTGCGGAGGAAGGGATGGCTGGTGCTGCTGCCGTCACCGAGAATATTTCTTTCGAGGTCGACACCTGGATGAACCTTGACACTGAGCAGGGAGTCAATATCGCGGAAAAGGTTGCCGGGGTGGATACCAACCTGGCCTTCACCAATGGCTCGATCCTTGCCGATGGTACGAGCGTCAGCGGCCAAGTGGAAATGATCTATGACCCCACTGCGGGCCTTTCGTTTTCCACGACAGGCCTCTTGACCAATGCTGATTTTCTGGGTGTCGCGACCACGTTTTCACCTGATGACGCATACACTTTCATCTTCTCCGGCCGCGTTGGCGGAGCCAATCAGACCGTTCTCATTGACAACATCGTCATCACGACCGGACGAGGCGATGATACCGATGGGGATGGCCTCAGCAACATCTACGAGCTCGCCAATGGCCTGGACCCGGATGACAACGGGCTGAACCCGAACAACAACGGGGTGCCGGGCGACCCGGACAATGGGGCGAATGGAGATCCGGATATGGATTCCCTTACGAATACCGAAGAGCGGGACCTCGGGACCGACCCTCAGGATGACGACACCGACGACGATACGCTCAGCGATGGTGTTGAGACCAACAGTGGAACCTGGGGCGGACTCATGGCCACCGGGACCGATCCACTCAGCAACGACTCTGATGGTGACTCGCTTCTCGATGGTGCTGAGAATCCCGACCTTCCTTTCGTCGATGTCGATCAAACTGGCACCGATCCCAACCTTGTCGATTCCGATGGCGACGGCCTCGAGGATGGCTACGAGATTGGCAATGATCTCAACCCGGACGACAATGGCGAGAATCCAAACAACAACGGAATCGCCGGCGATCCCGGGCAGGGAGCGGATGGCGACCCTGATTTGGACACGCTGACTAACCTTGAAGAACTGGACCTCGGAACCGACCCTCAGAATGACGATACGGATGCCGATGGTTTCAATGACAATGTTGAGACGAATACAGGAACCTGGATAAGCGTGGCCGACACGGGAACCGATCCCCTTAATGACGACTCTGATTCAGATCTCTTGCCGGATGGTGTTGAGAATCCGGATCTTCCCTACGATTCCGGAAATCCAACGACCCAACCGGGCACCGACCCGAATAACGCTGACTCCGACGGAGATAGCGTCAGAGACGGCATCGAAGTCGCCGAAAGCCGCAATCCAACCGTTCCGCAAGCTCTTCCCTCCGGATATGTCCAGAATTTCGATGGCTTTGCAGATGGCGCGACCGACCTTGGGGATGGCTCGGTGATGAATGGCACCGCTGCAGTCGAGGGAGATCAACTCGTCTTGACCCGCGACGGCGTCGCCGGGGGCTTCGCCAGCTTCATGATCCCGGCCATCGAGGGATCGGAGAATGGTTGGACCGCCAGCTTCGACCTGACGATTACGGATGGTCCTGGCGCAAACGAGCCGGCCGATGGGTTTTCTTTCAACTACGGCAACTTCACGCTTAACGAACTCGGCAGTGCTGAGGAAGGGATGGCCGCGATCGGGTCCGTGACCGAGAATATCTCATTCGAGGTTGATACCTGGATGAACCTTGATGCCGAACAGGGTGTTAATATTGCCGAAAAAATCGATGGACTTGATACGGACCTCTCTTTCACCAACGGTTCGATCCTCGCCGATGGGACCTCCGTGAGCGGTCCGGTGACGATCGTCTACGATCCGGAAGAGGGTCTGTCATTCACGACGGAGGGGCTCCTTACGAACGCAGAGTTCGAGAACATCGCGACCTCGTTCTTGGGCGACGCCGAATACAACTTCGGGTTTTCTGCACGAGTCGGAGGTGCCAACCAGACCGTGGCGATCGACAACTTGCAGATCTTTCTCGGGAGTGCTCCGCAAGACAATTTCCGTATCATCAGTATTGA
Organism: uncultured Verrucomicrobiales bacterium; assembly: GCA_913060685.1. Classification (GTDB taxonomy): domain Bacteria; phylum Verrucomicrobiota; class Verrucomicrobiia; order Verrucomicrobiales; family Akkermansiaceae; genus SW10. The sequence goes on along the minus strand of CAJXVQ010000414.1, from coordinate 2,547 downwards.
AAATGTCATCGTTCCGGGCACCGGGAACAATCCCGACACCATGACGGTGACCGTGACCTGGAACTCCTCGGACAAGAAGACCTATGGGGTCTTCGCCACCTCTGACCTGTCGGCCAATTTCGACGATTGGGAAGAGTTGGATGATAGTGTCGGTGGAGCCGTGGGGATGGAGACCACTTCCTACACGGAATCGGGCATCGCGATCAACAAGCTGCGGCGCTTCTACCACATTCGAGAGGTAGCGAACTAATCGCAGGCTGTGGAGTCTCCCTTGTGGGAGGCTCAATTTTTCTTTAGATCTGTTGGGGTGTCGGTCTTTCGACATTCCAACAGATTTTTTTTCACACTTACGTATGAAAGCTCCACTTCTCCCGGTGTTGTTCACGCTTCCGTTTTGGTTGTGCGTCCCCGGTAACTGGTCCAATATTTGGACGCAGCACATCTTTGATGTTTCCAAAGACGGGTTCAACGAAGCAACGGGCAACACAGTTGTCAATAGGATGCCGTGAGATCTGCCGAGGCCAGAGAGGGTCACTTTCAGGATGCAATGATGATTTCCGGGAGGGCGATTGAGAAGGCAAGAGTCGCAGGTGATCCGAGCGCCATCTAATTAGGGAATTCTAAAAATAGCTGTTAATTCTGCGATTGCCCCGATTTTTTTGGGATTTCAAGTTGACTTCCAGTTGGTTTCTCGGATTCTATTTAGATCTTGGAAGAAAATTCCAAAATTCCAGTACAACCAGCACCATGAAATCAAATCAATATTACGCAACTGTAGCGGCCATCACGTTGGGTGCCGTTTGCTCGTCAGCTTCCGCAGGGACCTACTTTCAAAACTTCGATGGCTTTACCAACGGAGACACCGACGTTGGCGATGGCAGCCAGATGAACGGAACGGCAAACATTCAGGATGGGCAGCTGGAGCTGACTCGCGACGGAGTGGCCGGTGGCTTCGCCAGCTTCAACATCCCGGCTGTGGCCGGTTCATCCTTGGGATGGACTGCTACATTCGATTATACCATGATCGACAGTGTCGGAAACAATCCTCCAGCCGATGGTATGTCTTTCAACTATGGAAATTTCATCCTTGGTGAACTTGGGTCAGCCGAGGAAGGAATGGCCGGTCCTGTTGGGGTCACTTCCAATCTTTCGTTCGAGATTGATACCTGGATGAATGGGGATCCCGAGCAGGGCGTCAATATTGCCGAGAAAATCGGTGGGACTACGACCGACCTGATCTTCACCAACGGACAGATTCTTGGCGATGGAACCACGGTAAGCGGCGTCGCAACGATGAGCTGGGATCCTGTCAACGGGGCCTCCTTCTCAACGAACGGACTTGAGACGAATGCAGCGTTCGAAAATGTTGCGACTACTTTTGGTGCTGACGATGCGCATTTGTTCGGACTCTCTGCGCGAGTCGGTGGTGCAAACCAGACTGTATTGATCGACAACCTTTCCATCACGACAGTTCCCGAGCCTAGCGGCACGGCACTGTTCGGGCTTGCAAGCCTCCTTCTCCTTCGTCGTCGGCGATAGGGAAGAGCCCTTGTCTTAAGGACCAATTTTTCAAAGGGACTTCGGGAAACCGGGGTCCCTTTTTTAGGGTCGTCACTGCTACTTCTTTTTGAACCCGGTGATCAGTTCCTCGAGTTCGTCTCCGGGTTTCTGATCGACCGAGGAGACGTAAAGGAGGGCGCCGGAGCGGTCGAGAAGTTCGGCGAGACGCGTGAGACCCGCGTGGGGGGCGGGGTCTCGCAGATCGCTGAACCAGTAGAGGGCATCGGTGCCTTTGACGATGATGAGATCTTCCATGGCAAGGAGGACATGGTCGCGTTGTCCGAGGGTTTTGGGATTGGCAGTCCAGGTCAGAGCGCAGCCGTAAACTTCACGGAAGAGAGAGCCGGGGAACCCCTTGTCGATCTCCTTTCGGAGGGCAAGGAGGTGGGATTGCATGCTGGTTGAGTGATCGAGAACGACACCGAGATTGCTACTACGGACCTTGATTCCTCCGACTTCGCCATTTTTAACTTCGCCATCGTTGGCGGCGACTTTCTGCTTGGGATCGAGCCGGAGTGCGATGAGAATCTGGTCCCGTGCGGTGATGACCTTCTTCAAGAGCCCTGCGGCAGGTCCTTTGGTGGCGGGGTCAAAGGGAGCTTCAAATCCCTCGCGGGGAATGTCTCCAAAGAAGGCGATGCGAAGTGATTGGAGTTCCTTTTCCTGCCGGTCGATTTCCGCCTGCAGTTTGTCAATTTCACGATCATCGGGGGTGTTGCGATCGTATTCGCGGTTAAGAGCTTTCCGTGATTTGGAAATCTCCATGAGAGGTTTACGGGCCTTGCGTTCGAAGGCTTTATGGAGCTTTTCGAGCGGGCTGCTTCGGGGGGCTTTGAAGTCTGCGGCGGCGATGGAGGTGGCGCGGAATTCGTTGGCCTCGGCGCGCAGTCCAATGGTGCGTTTCTTCTCGGAGCGACTGAGTTCGTCGATGTTAACTTCCTTTTGAAGAGTGGGCAGGTCGGTGTCTGTCTCTTATACACATCTGAC
>CAJXVQ010000413.1 GCA_913060685.1 uncultured Verrucomicrobiales bacterium | reverse complement strand
ATGTCGCGATGTGTCGAAAGCATTTCCGCGAAGCGATGCGGTAAATGGTTCATCCTCATTGATGCAGCCGGTGGCTTCTGCGGCAGAGGCGCGGGCACTGAGGAGGAGAAGGGGGAGGCTGAGGAGATTCTGGTGGATTGAGCGGCTGCTCTCGAAAAGAGGGCAGCCTCTGAGAGTGAAAGGCGGGTAGGGGCTCCAGTTAGGCAAAAAAGTTTGAGGGCGTGATTCTAGAGCGTCAGGTGGTGTTTCGTTCGCGAAGGCAGGTCAAATCCCCGAAAAAGAACAAGCGATAAAGGCGTTTTATAAGGATTACGCTACGTTATAGTTCGTGACGAAGATGGCGAGAACGATGGACTGTTCATTGGTAAATCTGCCCCAGACCTGCAGATTCAATAGGTCTTGAATTTGCGGAAGCTACAATGATTGAGAGCTTTTCTCTTTAATTATGCCGGGCATAGCGAAAATAAGAGCCGCTTTTAACAGGGCTCGCGGAACGAGAGCTACAAGATGACATCCATCTCCTGATTTGACTTCTGTCCACAAATTGGTAGTTTGTGGACATGGCCACAATCACTGTTTCCACTCGCCTCGAAGAGGAGGAGTGCGCTGTGCTGGATTCACTCGCAGAGCGGGAGTTCCTTGATCGGGGTGCCTTGATCAAGTCAGTCCTCCGACGTGGGATTCGGGATCTCAGTCTGAAGCACGCGATGGAGTCCTATCAAGCTGGCGAGATCACCCTCTCCAAGGCCTCTGAACTCACCGGGCTCTCTCTCTGGGATCTTCACGATCACATGGGCCGCAACAACATCTGCCTGAACTACGGAGTGGCAGATCTAGAGGATGACCTAAAAACCCTGGAGACACTTCGTCCGTGAAGAAGCGCGCGGCCCTCGTTTGTGATGCCAGCCCTCTGATCTTCTTGGCTAAGATCAAGGAACTCAAACTTCTGCGAGAAGTCCTCATCGGAGAGGACGGCCAAATCGTGGTGCTGGAATGTGTGGTCGCAGAACTCAAGCTCGATGCATTTCCCGCAACACAGCGAGGACGACTGGAGGACTTTCTCAGCGAATGTGAGATCATCGTATTTGATGAATCAGATTCCCCTTCCATGACCTTGAGCCTTCAAGATCGGCGGACCCTGAACTACTGCATCAAGTCTCAGCCCGACCTCCTCTTGACCGATGACCTCAAGCTTAGATCAATCGCACGAGCCAATGATCTGAGCGTGACGGGAACCCTCGGAGTTCTCTTAGAAGCCGCGATCAACGGGCGTCGCAGTCCGAAGCAGATCCAAAATCTGATCGGCGATCTCATTCGCATCCATGGTTTGCGAATCTCACCCCAGCTTCATGAAACGCTGCGGCAGAAGCTCGATGGGATGAGCGATCGTCCTTAAACTGAACCGCAAATATCTATACTGGGCACCTAGACCGTTTCTCAAAAGTAATTGCGGAAAAAACCGCCCGTGATTTTTTGATCAGGCAAGGAGTTCTCGAAGGAATGGAGTGGATTCCTTGACTGAGAGACGACGCGGCCTGATCCAAAAAGAACCAAGGTTTACCCGCAAGAACTTTTGAGAATTGGTCTAAGGCACCGAGGGAGAAGAGGTGGGTTTACGGTCCATTTTTCACAGCAGCCCTGAAGGAGGGATCTCACCAGCCTTGGCACATCTCCGATTGGACCGCTCTTTCAAGGGCACGGCCATGTCCAGCGACAATTAGAATTGCCCCCTGAAGACCGTGATTTGGGAAGAGTGATCCACTGTTCCTGCTGCGGATCGCTTGATTGAGGGAAGGACCCGGGGGACGGCGTAGCCGGACTCCGGGGACTGACCGAGATCAAGCGATCCGCAGGCGATTTAACGAAGGCGGAGCGGGCGCGGAACGTGAAACTTGGAGAGGATTCTCTTGAGGCGATTCATGTCCGGTATTCCTACCGGATGCATTCGCTGAGTGAGTTTTTCAAGGGGATGCTGCAACGGTTCACGTGCTGGTTTAATCGGGAGCACGGTCGTCAGGGAACACTTTGGGAGTCGCGATTTCGGAGTGTGATTGTGGAGGATGGCTTGGCGGCCAGGACGATGGCGGCTTATATCGATTTGAATCCGGTGAGAGCCGGGATGGTGGAAGATCCGGCGGATTATCGTTGGAGTTCCTACGGAGAAGCGGTGGGTGGTGGCCGTGGGGCGAAGAAGGCCCGGGAAGGTTTGGTGCGGGCGATGTATTCGTTTGGGAGTCGCGAGGTCAGTACGCGGAGTTGGGCGCAAGGCGGAGTCGGAAAGGAGTATCGCAAGATTTTGATTTCGGCGGGGATGGAGCAGGGGGAAGAACGAGGGAATGTGAAGACGAAGCAGCGGGTGGTTGTTCGCAAGGGAATGGATCGCGAGAAGGCGGAAGCGGAATTGGCCCGGCTCTCGGAGGAGAAGGAGCGGGATTTGAAGATTTCCAAGGTGATTCAATGCCGGGTCCGCTATTTCACGGATGGCGCGGTGATTGGATCGAAGAGTTTTGTCGACGGAGTGTTTCAGGCGAGCCGGGAACGGTTTGGTCCGAAGCGGAAGGACGGGGCAAGGAAACCACGAGGGGCTCTCGGTGAAATGGCCGGCGAGATTTGGTCGCTGCGTGACCTGAAAGAAAAGGGAGTGCCGTAGTTGGGAGCAACTCAGTCTTCCGTGCCATATGCCGCAAAAATAAATACGTCAGGCATACAAAAGTCTGATAATCCCGTTTCCCCGTAGGTATAACGATTCAACACTCTAATCAGCTGACTTCTTTGGGGGAGATTCATCGGCCGCAGCTCGTTGTTGGGGGATTTTACCGACCCTTTACTGATTTCCGGGAGAGCGTCAGATAGGGTTTCAGGATGAGATTAAAAACTGATTGCCTCGCTGTCGTGTTCACCATTTTTGCCTCTGTCTCCGCTTTTGCGGGGGGAGGGTCCTGCTAGTTTAAAGCCGATGGCCTGCGTTTGATGAAGGAGCAATCGGTGTTGGGGGCGCTCTTGCAGACGAAACTTGCGATCGTTGAGAGCGGGCGGATGGGTCCGGCCGATTCTCCATGGGACGAGGTGATTGGGCGGGTGTATTCCGTTAGGAACGACTCAGAAATTAATGAAGACATTGCACTTGATCTCGAGACCAGCAGCTTTGTTCGACTTTTCTCTGAGTAGTCCACTACACAAAGAAAAGTCTGCCTCGCTGACAGTCCCGATCTCTGCGCGCAATATCTTCATTAATTCCTTCGCCGTCCCTTATGGAGTTTCAGGCATCTTCGATTGATGATTCGAAGAAGAAGTATCTCATCCGGGTGCATTTCAATCGGAAAGAGAAAGCGATCTTTTTCAAGAGCCTGGAGGTCTTGCCGGTGGTGAAGCCGGCGAAGGAAGAGTCGAAGAGACTTTCAAATAATACCATTTCACTGGGAGAATGGGATAAGGCCTCTGGAGCCCCGAAATGATCGACCCGCTCAAAGACTTCAACGAGGCCCTCAAGCGCTTAAATTCCTGGCAAGGAGATCGATGATTCCACCGGTCTCCTCGTGGGGCGATGTCGTGACGGCGTTTCGGGCCCTGGAGTTCTTTTGAAGATTATGCGATTCGCCTTCGTATAAACTGAATCGACTCAATGCTCACCTCACGATCACATTTATTCAAAGGCCTCACTCCGGGGACAGGGGTTCCTGAATCCGATGATCCAACGGGGGGAACCGCAACAAAAGCACAAGATTGCATCGACCCGGAGTTAAGCGCTAATTACAACACGCCCATGTTTTGCTCACTTGATTCGCATTCTCTGAAAGCCCTTCCGCCAAAAGTAAATTTCTAGCAATCGTATTATGAAACGTCGCGATATTTTAAAAACCGCCGGCTGCACCCTTTTCCTGCCGTCTCTTGAGAGTTTTGGGATGAATCGGTCCGCCCCGGCCGAAGCTGATGTCAAACGGCTTTTCTGTGTGAGCATGGGCTACGGTTTGTTCACCGACGTCCTGCCGCAAACTGATGGTGCGGACTACGTATTCAGCGACCACATGGACCCTCTTAAAAAACACAGAGACCAGTTCACGCTCTATTCGAAAATGAAGTTTGGAGGGAACCATGCAAATGACCACCGGTGCTTTGTCGGAAACACCACAACGAACCCGGACTCTCTGGACCAACTTGTCGCGGACCACGTTGGACATTTAACCCGCGTCAGAAACGTGGTCACTTTCATCAGCCATGCCCATCACCACATCGTTGCTTCCTGGCGTAACAGGCTGCCCGTTTCGCCCATTCAATCAACGAGGGTGCTGTTTGAAACTCTCTTCGCCAAAACTGACAGGGAGACGGAGGAGCGACTCCTGGCGAATAAGAAGAGCGTCCTTGACGGTTCCCTTGAGGAAGCAAAATCACTGATGGCAAAAGTATCGGGCCGGGACAAGCAGAGGTTGGAAGAGTATTTCGCGGCATTACGAGAATCAGAGCAGGAACTCAACAAATCCATCGAGTGGCTCAGTCGGCCTCGTCAGGATGTCGAATTTCCTGTCGCCCCTTCATTTGAGAATGAGTTCCTGGCAACCGATGTCGACAAACAAAGATTCCTGACAAACCCACGTCAGATTCAACGCGGCATTGCCTTCGACATGATTTACAAGGCCTTCAAATTCGATGTCACACGCGTGGTCAATTTCTACATGACAGGACTCGACAACGATCATCACCTTACGACGCACAACGTCCCCAAATCCGAGGACGCACGCGCAAGCCTGACGAAATATGACTCCTCGTTCTATTCACTGATGGCAAATTTCTACGACAAGCTCTCCAGCACGAGAGTCGAATCCGGAGGCACGTTGATGGATGAGACGATCACCGTCTCCACAGGGAACAACAGCGTGAGTCAGAAAATGGGGCCTCACAACGGGAATGAAATCCCGGTATTCGTTGCGGGCGGAAAATTCGCAAACCACGGCGGCCATGTCATGCGCAAAGGCGAGACACCCTGCGACATCTACCTCTCCATCCTTCAGCAATTTGGCATCGAACGAGATCGGTTCGGCAATAGCAAGAAGAGCATCGCGTTGTAACATCATGCTGAACTACCGAATCACAAAGGTCGCCGCGTTTCTACTGCTTGCCGCTGTCCATGTGTCGACCAGCAGTGCTGATGACCGGACGCAATCACAGCAGTTCTTCAAGACGTATTGCGTTTCCTGTCACGGTGCGGAAAAGAGTAAGGCAGACCTCCGTCTGGATCAGATTGACGCGCAGCAATGGAACGACCCTAGTCTGTTGGATGATATCTATGAGGCCATCGAATCTGGCGAGATGCCACCGGAAGATGCACCGAAACTTCCAGAGCCCGATCAGCTCAAAGCATTGCAGAAGGCCGTGGGCAATCAACTGCACCAACTCGCCGAAAAGCAGAAACCGGGAATGCTGAAACGCTTGAGCCGGGTCGAGTATCAAAACACGGTGAATGATGTCTTTGGAAGCGACTTCTCACTGCTCGACCGGCTGCCACTCGACAACATCGAAGCTGGCTTCAACAACAACGCCGACAACCTGCACATGTCGGTTGTCGATATGGAGTCCTACTTCAAGGTTGCGAACCTCATTGCCGAGAGTGTTGTCAGCGACAAACCCGCTCCACGCTCCATTGTCTACTCAACGAAAGACACAGACATCGATACGCACAGCCACAAGGACAATACCAATGGCTTTGCCCCGACGCTATCCCAGGCTTCACGACCTCTGGTTTTTGCGACTCAGTCCATCCAAATAAAAATCAATCCATCGGTCAAAACGAGTGGGGGTTATCAGATCGTTCCCAAGGGGTTCTATATCCAGGCCAAGTATGTTGCAGGAAGCCGGGTTCAAGAAAGATTACCTGCCGTTACGGACGTTTTAGAACTTAACACCAACGAGTGGCCAAGCGACCACTCGATGAGCTACTTCCTTCGGAAAAACTCCGGAGTAGGACAAAGCATTGTGACGGTGGTTCCCAAAAATGCTGCTTGGCAAGACTTCAATCCCAGCATCGGGTTCACGACGCAACTGTCGTCCGATGACACGATCGTTCTCCGATGTAATTCGGTCAATGGGGGTGGTCCTCAGCGGATGTTCTGTATTGAGACGGCGACCATATCGGGACCAGTGTATGAGCTGTCTCTTATACACATCTCCGAGCCCACGAGACCGAGGCTGATCT